>NZ_JBLYQK010000001.1:0-281752 GCF_048799765.1 Brevundimonas sediminis | reverse complement strand
GGGTCCGTGAAGCCGTCAGCCGCTGCGAAGGGCCCAGCGTTGATTGCGGCGACCCCCATCACAATCCGGCGCTGGCCCGCGCCGCCCTGGCCGCCCGCCGGGCGGGCGCGGACGACGCGGACATCCTGCGCGCCATCAACGGCGAATCATTCGAGGCCGCCGCCCTGCCCGTCCGGCCGGAAGCGCCCTGGCTGGCCCTCGGCCATCGCGATCTGACGGCCTCCGGCGCGCCGGAGGCGCTGCTGGCGGCGACCGGCGGCCTGGACGGCGACCTCGTGCTGACCTTCGACCCCGAGACCGCCGACCGCCTTGCCGGGGCGGCCCGCGCCCCGGGCGTCCTGATCAGCCTGACGGCCCTGCGCGAGCTGACGGGCGACAGCTTCGACCCCGCTCTGGGCGAACTGGTCCGGCTCTGGTCTGACGCCCTGAAACGCGACGGACAGGGGGGGATGTCGATTGGCTTCGCGGACCTCGCCGATCTGGTCCTGGCCGAGGGCGCGCCGGATCCATCCGCGCGAGCCGGCGCCCTGGCCGCGATGGTGTCGAAGGCCGCCGGAGCGGTCAGCCTTTTCGTGGCGGACCCGGAGGCCATGCTGCGGCTGGGCGCCTCGCCGCTGCGGGCCCTCGAGTCGTTCGAGACCGGGGACGCGGAGATCGCGGTCCGGCTGCGGCCGTCCATGGCCGCGGCCATCGCGGCGGCCGGCGGGGATGTCGAGGCGGCGGAGCGACACCTGCTGGGCCGCCGGACCCTGGTGGACTCACCCGCGATCGACCACGGCGCCCTTCGTGCGCTCGGCTTCACCGAAGTGGAGCTGGAAGGGATCGAAATGGCCCTCGCCGCCGTGGATCGTCTGGCGGACGCCTTCCGCGCGCCCGTCCTCGATCCGGGCTTCGTGCGGGATGTTCTCGGCGTTGAGGATGATGCGGGAACCTTCCTGCTATCCCGCCTCGGGTTTTCAGATAAAGATATTGAAGAGGCGCAGCTTTATACCTTTGGAGCGGGCGACCTGTGTCGATGGGAAGCGGCGCCGGAAGCCGTGTCGGACCGCCTCGCCGACCCGCAAGCGTTCGAGGCGTCGATGCGGGGCGCGCTGGAGCCCTTCAGCGCCACGCCGGACCTGACGCCGATCCCGTTGCCCTGGAACGCCACGCCCGTCCAGGGCGCGCGACTGCTGGCGGACGCCGCCCGGGAGGGCCGCCGGGCGGTCCGTCTTCGTCGCGACGCCCCGCCTCCCGGCCCGCTCCTGGACCTGCCGGACAGCGCCGCGCAAGACCGCGAACGCCGCCGCGAACCGGAGGCGAAGGCGATCGAGCGCGTCGTGGAGAAGGTCATCGAGCGCGACCGCACCCGCCGCAAACTGCCCGATCGCCGCAAGGGCTATATCCAGAAGGCGGCCGTCGGCGGCCACAAGGTCTACATCCACACCGGCGAATACGAGGACGGCGAGCTCGGTGAAATCTTCATCGACATGCACAAGGAAGGCGCTGCTTTCCGAAGCCTTATGAACAACTTCGCGATCGCGATTTCCATCGGACTTCAATACGGCGTGCCGCTGGACGAGTTCGTGGACGCCTTCGTCTTCACCCGGTTCGAGCCCGCCGGCCGGGTCACCGGCAACGACTCGATCAAGTCCGCGACCTCGATCCTCGACTACATCTTCCGCGAACTGGGCGTCTCCTATCTGGACCGGCAGGAGCTGGCCAATGCGGACGCGGGGACCGGTGACGGACTGGGCGGCGGCGAGGGCGAGGCGCCGGAGACGGTTCCGGCGGCCCGCTTCATCTCGAAGGGATTCGCCCGGGGCGCGGCGCCCGACAATCTGGTCGTTCTTCCCTTCGGGCAAAAGAAGGATAGCGCGCCGACGCCGACCTCCGCGGCGAACGAGGCCACGGCCTGCCCGTCCTGCGGCGATCTGGCGCTCCAGCAACGCGGCGCCGGCTGGGTCTGCGACACCTGCGGCGCCTCGCCGTCGATGCAGGGTTAATCAACGAATTGCCATCACACTGTCGGCGCTCACCCGAACGCCGGAGACCGAGGATGAAGCCTGCCCTGACCGTTGCGGCCCTTTGCCTGGCCCTCGCGACCCCCGCCGCCGCCCAGAACGCGGGACAGATCGCCAGCGTCCAGCGCGGCGCCAACTGCCCCGGCTGCAACCTGTTCCAGGCCCCCCTGTCCGGTCTTGAGCGCAGCGGCCTGAACCTGGCGGGCGCGCGCCTCCGGCAGGCGGACCTGAGCCTGACGGTCATGAACCGCACCCGATTCGCCAACGCCGACCTGCGGGACGTCGAGGCCTACGGCGGCGTCTTCTCTAGCTCCAACTTCAGCGGCGCCAACCTGACCAACGCCAGCTTCGTCGGGGCCTATCTGGACGGGTCGGCCTTCAGCGGCGCGACCCTGACCGGCGCGAATTTCTCCGGAGCCTCGCTGCAGCGGGCGACAGGCCTGACCCAGACCCGTCTCAACCAGGCCTGCGGCGACGAGGCGACCCGGCTGCCGCGCGGCCTGTCCATTCCCCGCTGCTGATCGGCCATCGACGTTACACCGATTTAAGTAGGGTTCTTCGAGGTTTGGCGGCATGAAGGTGACGTGAAACAGATCGCCCGCCTCCCTGTTCGTCGCTTCAAGGCTCCCGGCATCGCCGCCGCGGCCCTGATCGGCGCCCTGTGCGCGGCCACGCCGGCGGCGGCGGAGATCACCATCCAGTTCCAGGATCGCGGCGACGTCGCCCGCATGGTTTCGCTGGGCGGGTCCTGCAATCGCTGCGAGCTGTCCGGGCGTGACCTGACCGGCGCCGCCTTCACCGGTGCGACCTTCACCAACGCCACACTGGTGGGCGCCAATCTGCGAGGCGCCGAGCTGATCGGGTCGAACTTCTCCGGCAGCGACTTCTCGCGCGCCAATCTGAGCGGGGCCGAGCTGGTCGGGGCCAATTTCACGGGCGCGAACTTCAACAACGCCACCCTGACCGGCGTGTCCGCCATGGGCGCCACCCTGGTGCGGGTGAGGATGGATCGTGCGGATGCGACGGGTGCGGAGCTGAACGGCGCCAATCTGAACGGCGCCAACCTCAGCGGAACCAATTTCAACGGCGCCGAGATCAGCGCCGCCACCCTGGCCAACGTCAACGCCCGGGGGGCCAATTTCCGCGGCGCCGAGATGGGCATGTCCAATCTGAGCGCCGGCGACTTCCGCAGCGCCGACTTCCGGGGTGCGGAGCTGAACGGCGCCCGCCTGACCGGCGGCCAGTTCTCGGGCGCCAATTTCTCGGATGCCGAGCTGAACCGCGCCGATATCCGGGGGGCTGACCTTTCGGATGCGCGGGGCCTGACCCAGGAACAGGTCGGACGGGCTTGCGGCGACGCCGCGACCCGTCTGCCGGGCCGTCTGACCGCCCGCACCTGCCGGGGCATCTCGACCATCCGGGTGACGCCCGCGCCGCCGGCCGCGCCCTCGCCCCCTGCCCCGCCGAGGGTGCGCAACTTCGTGGTCGCGAGCGGTCACTAGGCAAGACAAAGGCCCCGTTCGAAGGAACGGGGCCTTTTCTGTTTCCGGACGGTTTTCCAACGGAACCGAGGGGCCCTGGCCCCCGATCGCCTAGACCTTGATAGGAAGGGCCGTGCGGATGTGGACGTCCTTGAGCTGACGCTCCTGCGCCTCGGTCGGGGCGTTCATCAGCAGGTCCTCGCCCTGCTGGTTCAGCGGGAAGGCGATGACCTCGCGGATGGCGGTTTCACCGGCCAGCAGCATGACGATGCGGTCGATGCCGGGGGCCAGACCGCCGTGCGGCGGCGCGCCGTAGCGGAAGGCGTTCAGCATGCCGCCGAACTGCTCCTCGACGACCGAGGCGTCGTAGCCGGCGATGCCGAAGGCCTTGAGCATGATCTCGGCCTTGTGGTTCCGGATCGCGCCCGAGCAGAGCTCATAGCCGTTACAGACGATGTCGTACTGGTAGGCGCGGATGGTCAGCGGGTCCTGGGTCTCCAGGGCCTCCAGACCGCCCTGCGGCATCGAGAACGGGTTGTGCGAGAAGTCGACCTTCTTCTCTTCCTCCGACCATTCGAACATCGGGAAGTCGACGATCCAGCAGAATTTGAACTGGTTCTCGTCGATCAGCTTCAGCTCCGTGCCGACGCGGGTGCGGGCCAGGCCGGCGAATTTGGCGAAGACCGACGGCAGGCCGGCGGCGAAGAAGGCGGCGTCGCCCTTGCCCAGACCCAGCGCGGTCATCAGGGCCTCGGTCGGCTCCTGACCCAGGTTCTTGGCGATCGGGCCGCCCCAGGCGCCCTGGTCGTCCGACCAGAAGATGTAACCGAGGCCCGGCTGGCCCTCGCCCTGGGCCCACGAGTTCATCCGGTCGCAGAAGGCGCGCGAGCCGCCGGTCGGGGCCGGGATGGCCCATACCGCGTTCTTCGCGTCCGCCGCGAGGATCTTGTTGAACAGGCCGAAGCCGCCGTCTCGGAAGTGCTCCGAGACGTCCTGCATCTTGATCGGGTTGCGGGTGTCCGGTTTGTCGGTGCCGTACCAGGCCATCGACTGGGCGTAGGTCAGGCGCTGGAAGCCGCCGTGCTCGAACTGCTCGCCGAAATCGTTGGTGAAGGTGTGCTTGCCCGAGATCGAGGACACCGGCTTGCCCTCGGCGAACTCCTCGAACACGCCGTGCATGACGGGTTCGATGGCGGCGAAGACGTCTTCCTGGGTGACGAAGCTCATCTCGACGTCGAGCTGGTAGAATTCCAGCGACCGGTCGGCGCGCAGGTCCTCATCGCGGAAGCAGGGCGCGATCTGGAAATAGCGGTCGAAGCCCGAGACCATGAGCAGCTGCTTGAACTGCTGCGGGGCCTGCGGCAGCGCGTAGAACTTGCCCGGGTGCAGGCGCGACGGGACGAGGAAGTCCCGGGCCCCTTCCGGCGACGAGGCCGTCAGGATCGGGGTCTGGTACTCCAGGAAGCCCTGACCGACCATGCGCTGGCGGATCGAGGAGATCACCTTCGAGCGCAGGACGATGTTCCTGTGAAGACGCTCGCGACGCAGGTCGAGGAAGCGGTTCTGCAGGCGGATTTCCTCCGGGTATTCCTGATCGCCGAAGACCGGCATCGGCAGTTCGGCGGCCTCCGACAGGACCTCGATGCCCGCGACGCGGACCTCGATCTCGCCGGTCGGCAGGTTCGGGTTCACGACCGAGGCGTCGCGGGCGATGACCTCGCCGTCGACGCGGATCACGCTTTCGGCGCGCAGGCGCTCGACGAGGTCGAAGCCCGGGGTCTCCGGGTGCAGGACCAACTGGGTCAGGCCGTAGTGATCACGCAGGTCGATGAACAGCAGGCCGCCGTGGTCGCGCTTGCGGTGCACCCAGCCCGACAGGCGGACATTGGCGCCGGCGTCCGTCAGACGGAGGGCGCCGCAGGTGTGGGAGCGATAGGCGTGCATGGTCGGTTCGATCTGGATTCGGGCCCGCGAAGGGCGGAATTCGGGAGGGGCGGAAAGGCGCATTTTAGCCCCTGAAAGTCAAGGTGGGAGGCGTTTCGACCGCCTCCTGTTCCCGTCCGGTCAATGCGATCCACAGCCCTCGCCGTTCCGTCCACGGAGGACAGCGCCGGCGCGGTCGCGAAAGCGCCGCTTCTGCTATGGTGAACGGGATGACGACCCGTCCGCCCGCCTTCGATCAGATGCGTCTTCCCCTCCAGAGCGACCTGCCGGAGGGTCCGTTTGTCGTCTCCGACTGCAACCGCGCCGCCGTCGAGGCGCTGGCGGACTGGCCCAGCCTCATCGGCGGGGTCATGGCCGTCTGCGGTCCGGCGGGGAGCGGCAAAAGTCGTCTGGGGCAGATGTGGGCCGAGCGGGTCGGCGCGGTCGCGGTTCACGGCGAGGAAGCCGCCCTCATCGACCCGATGGAGATCGAGGGCCGTCCTGTCCTGCTGGACCGGGCTATGGACACCGACGACGAGACCCTGTTCCACCTGATCAACCTGGCCCAGCTTCCGGGCGGGGCCATGCTGATGATTTCGCGCCCTGCCCCGTCGGCCTGGGACGTCGAATTGCCGGACCTGCGCTCGCGGCTGGACGCCGTCATCAGCGTGCCGGTGGAGGCGCCCGACGACGCGGTTCTGGCCGCCATGCTGGAGGCCCGCTTCGCCGAACGCGGCATCCGCCCGGCCAAGGACGTCATCCCCTACCTGCTGCGCCGCATCGACCGCTCGGCGGCGGCGGCGGAGGCCGTGGTCGAGCGGCTGGACGCCCTGCACCGCCCGGTGACGCGGGCGCTGGCGCGGGAGGCGCTGGAGGGCGGGAATGAGAGCGGGGAGCTGTTCGAGTAGCCGTCTCCGAACCGCCTTAACCCTGTCGTCCCCGTTCAGACCGGGTTCATGGCGGAAGTCCCAATCTGTGACTTCAGTCGGGTTCTTCCTGCAGAGGAGACGCAAGATGAAGATGACCAAGCCCCTGATCGCCGGTCTGGCCGGTTTGATGGCCCTGTCGGCGCCGATGGCCGCCTCCGCCCAGTCGTGGCGCGGTGATCGCGACCGTGACGGCCGCTACGAGCGCTGGGAGCGCCGGGAGGACCGTCGCGACCATCGCCGTTATGAGCGCGACCAGCGCCGTTGGGAACGCGAACAACGTCGGGAGTACCGCCGCTGGACACGCGGCCAAACCATTCCGCGCGACTATCGCAGCCGCTGGTACGTTCGTGACTATCAACGCTACGGCTACCGCACCCCGCCGCGCGGCTACGGCTACTACCGCACCGACACCGGTGACGTGGTGATGGCCGCGATCGCCACCGGCGTGATCATCTCGCTGCTGAACCGCTAGGGAGTCAGCCGGCCTGAAAAAAAGCCCGTCCGGGGAGACCCGGGCGGGCTTTTGCATGGGTCAGCGGCGCAGGGCCTCGAAGCCGCCGGTGAAGACGGCTTCCATGGCGTCGCAGATGGCGATCATCTCGGACGACCGGCACAGGCCGTTCGACAGGGCGTCGATCCGGCCGGTCTGTGCCAGCGACAGGGTCAGGGCGCCCGACAGCAGGTGATAGAACCAGAACAATTGGCGCTCTGACGTCTCGGGAGAGACCCGGCGCAGCAGGTCGATGAAGCGGTGGATCACCGGGTCGAAATGCTGGTGCATCGCGTCGCCGCCCCAGACCGGGGTGTTGTTCACCTGCGCGACCAGCGCCGCATAGCTCAGCCAGGCCGGGTCGCCCTGGTCCAGCAACTCGAACAGCGGGCGAAGGAAGGCGTCCAGCACCCCGCGCACTGTCATGGCGTCGCCCAGAGTCTCCTCATAGCGATCCAGACTGTTCAGACGCATGGTGTTCACCACCTCGGCCCGGCGACCGAAGGTGGCGGTGAACAGCTTCGCCTTGTCCTCGAAATAGTAGTGGACCAGCGCCGTATCGACGCCCGCCTCGGCGGCGACAGCCTTGAGGGTGACGCCATGCAGGCCGTCGCGGGCGAACAGGCGTTCGGCGGCGTCAAGAATGCGCCCGGTCGTCTCCTCGCGCCGCTGGGCCTTGGGCTTCAGCGGTACCTTGGGACGGGGCGTTCTGGCGCGGGGCGGATTGGCCTTTGAAGCCGAAGTCCGGGCGGCGGTGTCGGTCGTCATCAACCCCTTGTACCCGAGAACAGGGTTCTCAGGCGATCCCGCGTGCGCAGCAACAGGATCAGCAGCTTGGCCTTGCGCTCGTGATGGTCCAGCGCTCGCTGCCACCAGCCGCGCCGCAGGACGCCGCCGGGGGTGTGGTCGAAGACCATCCAGTCGTCCGTGCGGCTGTCATAGGCCGGCCAGTCCGCGCCGGGGACGCCGTCGCGGGCGAAGGCGATCCAGCGGGCGTGCATCCCGGCGCTCACGGCGCGGTCGGTGTCGCTGGCGGGCGGGGAGCCGTCGGGACGGTGATCCAGCGTTTCGAAGACGTGGAAGATCTCGGCGGCGTGGTCGGCGCGGGATTTCTGGTCCCGTTTGGCGTCTTCCACATAGTCGAAGGCGTAGAGCCAGGCCCTAGACCTGCGCGGCCGCGAGGCGATCCAGCGGGCGGGCCCGGCGAAGCCGAAGTCGCGGAACCCGAGGCGGATCAGTTGCTCCTCATCGCCCTTCGCCTCGGGGTAGAGGCGCGCGAGGGCGGCGTTGGGCCTGATCATCCGGCCGAACCGTTGGAGCCCGCCGCCGTAGTTGAGCAGGGAGTCCTCGCCGCTGTTCACCCCGATCATCAGCGGCACGTCGGCGAAATCGCCCCTGGCCCACGACGAGATCGGATCGCGGGTCAGAAGGCGGCCGTCGATAACCGGGCCGAAGCCGGACTCGATGGCGGTCAGTTGTCCGGCGGGCACGGCCCGCAGGGCGGCGGCGTCCGGATCGGTCAGGCCCAGAGCCGTCGCCGTGGCCAAGCCCTTCGCCTCGGCCGCCTTGAGGGGCGCAGCGGGCAGCCAGCCGCCGCCGGACTGGACGATGGCCTTGTGGAACAGCCCCCTCGCCCGTCCGGCCGTCATCAGCGCCAGAATGTCGATGCCGCCGGCGGACTCGCCGAACAGGGTGACGTTGGCGGGGTCGCCGCCGAAGACGGCGATGTTGTCGCGCACCCATTCCAGCACCGCGATCTGGTCCAGCAGGCCCGGCGCACCCAGCGGCTCATCGGCGGGCGTCGCGGCCGTCAGGGCCGGATGGGCGAAGAAGCCGAGCTGGCCCAGACGGTAGTTTGCCGTGACCAGCACCACGCCGTCGCGGGCGAAGGCGGCGCCGTCATAGAAGGGCAGCGACCCCGCCCCCATCCGGTTCGACCCGCCATGCAGCCAGACCATCACGGGCGCGCCGCGCGCCGCGATGGGCGCCCAGAGATTCAGGGTCAGGCAGTCTTCGGACGTCGGCTCGGGCGCGCCACCGATGCTGACGATGTCGGCGACGTCGGACGGCCCGGCCTGCGGCGGGGCGAGGCCGAAGGTCGCAGCGTCACGCTCGCCGTCCCATGCGAGACAGGGGCGCGGCGCCCGCCAGCGCAGATCTCCGACCGGGGGGCGGGCATAGGGTACGCCGCGCCAGACATGGGCCGCACCCTCGCGCCGTCCCCGCAGGGCTCCGGCCTGTACGCGCACGACGGGCGAGGCTTCGCCGGTGTTGATCGGGTCCATCTGTTTCCATCCCGGCGCGATCTGCGTCGCGCTCAAGCCCTTCAATGACCTTCACACTGTGACCCCGCAAAACCGGTTTGCAAACATCATTCATGCGAAAATGAAGAATGTTGACAGCGTGGCTGTTCGTGGTCACCGTCCCCTCAACCAGACCAGCGGCGATCAACGACCGCGCATGGATGAGGAAACAGACCGATGCGGAAGACAGGACAATTGCGTCTGGCGCTGATGAGCAGCGTCTTTCTGGCGGCGCCGCTCTTCGCGGCCCCCGCCCAGGCCCAGGACGCGGCGAGCGAGCAGCCCCAGGCCTCCGACCTCGGCGAACTCGTCGTTACGGCCCGTCGCCGGGAGGAAACGCTGAAGGACGTGCCGGTCGCCGTGACCGCGGTCAGCGCCGAGCGTCTGGAGCAGACCGGCTCCGTGGACATTACGGCGCTGCAGCAACAGACGCCGAACGCCACCGTGCAGGTCGCGCGCGGCACCAATTCGACCCTGACCACCTTCATCCGCGGCGTCGGCCAGCAGGACCCGCTGTGGGGCTTCGAGCCGGGCGTTGGGCTGTATGTCGACGACATCTACATCGCCCGTCCGCAGGGCGCGGTGCTGGACATCTTCGACATCCAGCGGCTGGAGGTTCTGCGCGGGCCGCAAGGCACCCTGTACGGCCGCAACACCATCGGCGGCGCGATCAAGTACGTGACCAAGCGGCTGTCGCAGGAACCGGAACTGACCCTGCGCGGGGCCTACGGCAGCTACAACCAGGTCGACCTGATCGCCTCGGGCTCGACCCCGATCACCGACAGCCTGCGGATCGGCGGCGCGTTGGCCCGATACACCCGCGACGGTTACGGCACGAACCTGACCACGGGCGCCGAGCACTACAACAAGGACGTCACCGCGGCCCGCGTGAGCCTGGAGTGGACGCCGACCGACACCCTGTTCTTCCGCCTCGCCGGCGACATCACCGAGGACGAGTCCAACGCCCGTCACGGCTACCGTATCGTCGCGCCGTCTCCGGACAGCGTCTACGACACCCGCGCCGGCATCGGCGACGAGGGCTATGTCCGCACGCGCGGCCTGTCGTTCACCGGCGAGTGGCAGGCCACCGACAACCTGACCTTCAAGTCGGTGACCGCCTGGCGTGACGGCGACACCAAGGGCGACGGCATCGACTTCGACGGCCTGCCGCAGCCGATCCTCGACATCCCCGGCTACTACGCCGACAGCCAGTTCACCCAGGAGTTCCAACTGCTGTTCCAGGGCGATCGCTGGAACGGCGTGGCCGGCGTCTTCTACATGGACGCCTCGGCCGAAGGCGCGTTCGACACCGTCATCGGCCTGTATCCCAGCCTCGGGCCCGGGCTGCCGTCGGGTCTGACCACCTATACCGGCGGCAAGGTCGACACCGAGAGCTTCGCCGTGTTCGCCGACTTCAGCTACGAAATCACCGACCAGCTGTCGGTCTCGGTCGGCGGGCGCTGGACGCGTGACGAAAAGAGCGTGACCCAGCTTCGCCAGAACTATCTGGGCGTCCGCAGCCCGGTCTTCGGAAACGCGGGCGCCATTCCGGCTGGTCCGCCGTCGACCAACTACAGCGCTTCGGACAGCTATTCGGAGTTCACCCCGCGGGTCAGCGCCAGCTACAAATTCACGCCCGAGCTGACCGGTTATGTCTCGTACGGACGCGGCTTCAAGTCGGGCGGCTTCGACATGCGCGGCGACGCCTCTCTGTATCCGGACACCATCAACGGCTACCAGCCGGAGCTGGTCGACACCTATGAAATCGGCCTGAAGGGCTCGCTGTTCGACCGTCGCATCAACTTCGCCTCGGCCCTGTTCAAGTCGGAGTACACCGACCAGCAGATCACCTCGCAGTTCTTCATCCCGCCCGCCTCGGTCGTCAGCTTCGTCGACAACGCCGGTTCGAGCGAGATCTGGGGCTGGGAGCTGGAAGCCAGCGCCCGGATCACCGACAACTTCATCCCGCGCCTGACGCTGGGGTACCTGGACGCGCAGTTCAATGACTTCGTGACCTTCAACCCGCTGACCGGCCTGCGCGAGAACATGGCCGACCAGCGCGAATTCCAGAACACGCCGGACTGGACCGCCTCGGTGGCCCTGCCCTACAGCGTCGATCTGGGCGAAAGCGGATCGATCATCTTCACGCCGACCGCCTCGTATCGCGGCGCGACCCAGATGTTCGAGACGGCCATCCCGCTGCTCGATCAGGGTTCGTACTGGCTCTACGACGCGACCCTGATGTGGACGGCGGCCGATGGCCGTTACCGCGTCAGCCTGGCCGGCCGGAACCTCGGCGACGAGCGCTATCGCGCCGGCGGCTACAACTTCCCGGGCGCGATCACCGGCGACTCTGTCATCGGTTTCTACGGCGCGCCCCGCACCGTAACCCTGAGCCTGACCGCCTCCTTCTGAGCGGTCAGGTCCAAACTGCGCCGGGGTTGCGAAAGCGGCCCCGGCGTCCTGTTTTCAGACGATGATCAGACAAAAGGCCCGCCCGGAGCGATCCGGACGGGCCTTTGGCTTGTGTGATTTAAGCCGAAGATCAGAGGCCCAGCTTGGCCTTCAGGATGTCGTTGACCGCGGCCGGGTTGGCCTTGCCGCCGGTCGCCTTCATGACCTGACCGACGAACCAGCCGATGGCCTGGGGCTTCTCGGCGACGGCGGCGGCCTTGTCCGGGTTGGCCGCGATGATCTCGTCGACGGCCTTCTCGATGGCGCCGGTGTCGGTGACCTGCTTGAGGCCGTGCTTCTCGACGACCTCGGCAGGGCTGCCCTCGCCGTTCCAGACGTGGTCGAAGACTTCCTTGGCGATCTTGGACGAGATGACACTGGTCTCGATCAGCTCGACCAGTTGGTTCACATGGGCGGCGGGCAACGGGTTCTCGCTGAACTCCTTGCCGTCAGCGGCCAGACGGGCCGACAGCTCGTTGGTCACCCAGTTGGACACCAGCTTGGCGTCACGCCCCTTGGCGGCTTCCTCGAAATAGTCGGCCTTGGCCTGATCCGAGATCAGCACCACGGCGTCGTATTGCGACAGACCGTACTGGCTCATCAGGCGACGGCGCTTCTCGTCCGGCAGTTCCGGCAGGTTGGCCTTGATCTCGTCGATCCACGCCTGTTCCAGCTCGAGCGGCAGCAGGTCGGGGTCTGGGAAGTAGCGATAGTCCATCGCCTCTTCCTTGGAGCGCATCGAGCGGGTCTCGCCGGCGGTCGGATCGTAGAGGCGGGTCTCCTGATCGATCTTGCCGCCGTCCTCGATGATCTCGATCTGGCGGCGCGCCTCATACTGGATGGCCTGCGAGATGAAGCGGAACGAGTTGACGTTCTTGATCTCGCAGCGGGTGCCCAGGAAGCTGAAGTCGCCGGTTTCCTTGAACCTGTCGTAGTTGCCCGCGCGGCAGACCGAGACGTTCACGTCGGCGCGCAGGTTGCCCTTCTCCATGTCCCCGTCGCAGGTGCCCAGGTACATCAGGATGGTGCGGATCTTCTTGACGTAGGCGACGGCCTCTTCGGGCGAACGGATGTCCGGACGCGAGACGATCTCCATCAGGGCGGTGCCCGCGCGGTTCAGGTCGACGAAGGATTCGGTCGGCGACAGGTCGTGGATCAGCTTGCCCGCGTCCTGTTCCAGGTGCAGGCGCTCGATGCCGACGTTGAAGAAGCTGCCGTCCTCGGCCTCGACCTCGACCACGCCCTCGCCGACGATCGGGTAGAAGAGCTGGCTGATCTGATAGCCGGTGGGCAGGTCGGGATAGAAGTAGTTCTTGCGGTCGAACTGGCTGCGCAGGTTGATCTGCGCCTTCAGGCCCAGGCCCGACTTCACCGCCTGTTCGACGCAGTGTTTGTTCAGCGTCGGCAGCATGCCGGGGAAGCCGGCGTCGACCAGCGACACCTGCTCGTTCGGACCCGCGCCGAAGCCGACGGCGGCGCCGGAAAACAACTTGGCCTTCGAGGCCACCTGGGCGTGGATTTCCAGCCCCATGACGATTTCCCAGTCGCCGGTGCGGCCCTTGATGGTCTTCGTGGTCGAAACAGTGTCGGTCATGCGGTCCAGATGGCCTACCGGCCGGGCGCGGTCAAGAAATCGACGGGCTGAAATCACCGTGTGACATGGCTTTCGACGGATCGCGGGGTCTGTCACGTTCATTGTTTGTCGTGAACCGCATCGAGGCCGCCATGACCCGCTCCGGACCGCTGGACGCCGCCCTGGCCCTGACCCGTTTCGGCATGGGGGCGAAGCCGGGGGAGATCGCGGCGATCACGCCGGACCCCCGGGGCTGGCTGGAGGCTCAGGCCCGGCCGGGCGGCGCGCCGGTTCCGGCGGGGGAGTTCGAGACCTCGGACCAGCGCGTGGCGCGCTATCAGACCTATCTGGTCGAGGCGTCCGAGGCCCGCAGGGTTCGCCGGGACGCGTCTCCGGCTCCCGCAATGACGCCCCCTTCGTCGCCGGGAAACGAGCTGGCGGATTCGCGCGCCCAGGCCGCCTTCGACGCCCGGCGCGAACTGACCCGCGAGACCGCCGAGGAATTCCTCGCGCGGGCCCGCCTCGGCGCGACGACCGATGCGGGCTTCGCCGAGCGCTGGAGTCTGTTCTGGGCCAACGCCTTCACCGCCTCGGCGACCAAATTCCAGACGGCGGTGTTCCTGGGGCAGTACGAACGGGAGGCGATCCGCCCCCATGTGTTCGGCCGCTTCGAGGATCTGGCGCAGGCCGCCGAAAGCCATCCCGCCATGCTGCTGTATCTGGACCAGGCCCAGTCGGTCGGGCCGAACAGCGTGGCCGGGGAACGGCGGGAGGCGGGGCTGAACGAGAACCTGGCCCGGGAGATTCTCGAACTGCACACCGTCGGCGCTGACGGCGGCTACAGCCAGGCCGACGTCACCGAGTTCGCCCGGGCCCTGACCGGCTGGTCCCTCCCCCGCCCCGAGCGGTCGGCGCAGGGACGGGGGCGTCGCGCGGCGATGCGCGCGGGGCAGCGCGGCGAGAACGGCTTCAGCTTCCTGCCGGTCGTGCACGAGCCCGGTGAGCGCACGGTGATGGGGCGTCGCTATCCGGCGGGCGGGGTCGATCAGGGCCGCGCCATCCTGTCGGACCTGGCGAACCGGCCGGAGACGGCGAGGCGGCTGGCGCGGCGGATCGCGACCCATTTCGTCGCCGACGCGCCGTCCGACGACCTCGTCACCGCACTGGAGCGGGCCTGGACCGGCTCCCGCGGGGACCTCGCGGTCGTGGCCAGGGCCCTGGTCACCCATCCGGCCAGCTGGGCGCCCGAGGCGGTCAAGATGAAGACGCCCTATGAGTTCATGGTCTCGGCGCACCGGGCGATGGGGACGCAGCCGCGCCGGGTTCCGCAGCTCCAGCAGGCGCTGGTGCAGATGGGGCAGCCGGCCTGGGCCGCGCCTTCCCCCGAGGGCTGGCCCGACACGGCCGCGGACTGGGCGGGCCCCGATGCGCTGGTCAAGCGACTGAACTGGGCCAAGACGGTCGGCGACATGGCGACGGTCCCGGACGCGGTCGCCCTCGCCGACGGCGCCCTCGGTGCGCGGCTGAGTGATCGCAGCCGGCAGTTCATCGCCCGGGCGGAGAGCCGGGCCGAGGCCGTCACCCTCTTCCTCATGTCGCCGGAGTTCCAGCGCCGATGACCGATCTGATGATGAACCGCCGCCTGCTGCTGGGCGGCTCCATGGCCGGGATCGGCCTGGCCTTCGCCGGGCAGACGCGGGCGCAGGCGCGCGGACCCCGGCCCAAGCTGGTGGTGGTGATCGCGCGCGGCGCCATGGACGGCCTGTCCGTGACCGTGCCGACGGGCGACCCGAACTACCGCGCCCTGCGCGGCGGACTGGCGATCGACAACGCCCTGGCGATGCGGGACGGCTTCGGTCTTCATCCCGCCCTGCCCGGCCTCAAGGCGATGTATGACGCGGGCCAGCTGCGCTTCGCCCCGGCGGCCGCGATCCCGGTGCGGGTGCGGTCGCATTTCGACGCCCAGGACGTTCTGGAGAACGGCGGCGAAAGCCTGCGCGAGCAGACCGACGGCTGGCTGAACCGGGCGCTCGCCGCCGCGGGCGGAGGGTCCTTCAGGGGGCTGTCGGTGGGCGCGCAGACGCCGCTGATCCTGCGGGGACCGGCGGAGACCTCCAGCTGGGCGCCGGGCGGCGAGGTCAAGGGCGAGGACCGCATCGCCTCCCTGCTGCAGGACCTCTACGTCTACGATCCGCTGCTGCAGGGCAATCTGGCGCGGGGGCTGGAGACCGAGGCCATGGCCGCCGAGGCGGGCGGAACCACCCTGCGCCGCAATGATGTGAACGGTCTGGGCCAGACGGTGGCCCGGCTGATGACCGGCGACAACGGCGCGGACGTGGTGGCCCTGAGTATCGACGGCTGGGACACCCACGCCCGCCAGACTGGCCAGCTTCAGACCCGGCTGACCGGGCTGGACCAGGTCATCGGCGGCCTGCACGACGGTCTCGGCGAGCAGTGGGCGAACACCCTGGTGGTGGTCGCGACCGAGTTCGGCCGTACGGCGCGCGCCAACGGGACCCAGGGCACCGACCATGGCACGGGTTCGTCCCTGCTGGTGGCGGGCGGTGCACTGAAACCCGGCGGAATGATCGGCGACTGGCCGACCCTGGCGGAGAACCGGCTGTTCGAAGGCCGGGATCTGGCCCCGACGATCGACGTGCGTTCGGTCTTCAAGGGGGTGCTGCGCGACCATCTGGGGGTGGACCGGGCCGCGCTGGACAACCGGGTCTTTCCCGGCAGCGCGGCCGAGGCGCCGACGCTGGACGGACTGGTCTGAACGAAAAACGGGGCGGCCGGAAAGCAGGAACCGGCCGCCCCTTTCGAGGTCGTTGCTCTCGGGGAGTAGTACGCGGAGCAAGGGCAGGATGGCCGGTCGGGAGCCGGCCCTCCTTGATGCAGATCAGAAGAAGCCGAGTTTGTCCGGGCTGTAGCTGATCAGCAGGTTCTTGGTCTGTTGGTAGTGATCCAGCATCATCCGATGGTTCTCGCGACCGATCCCGGACTTCTTGTAACCGCCGAAGGCCGCGTGGGCCGGGTACTGGTGATAGCAGTTGGTCCAGACGCGACCGGCCTGGATGGCGCGACCGGCGCGATAGGCGGTGTTCATGTCGCGGGTCCAGACGCCGGCGCCGAGGCCGTACTCGGTGTCATTGGCGATCTCGATGGCTTCCTCGAGGGTCTTGAAGGTGGTCACGGCGAGCACCGGGCCGAAGATCTCCTCCTGGAAGATGCGCATGTCGTTGCGGCCCTTGAAGACCGTCGGCTTGACGTAATAGCCGCCCGACAGGTCGTCCTGCAGCACCGCCTGTTCGCCGCCGGTCAGGACTTCGGCGCCCTCGTCCTTGCCGAGCTGGAGGTAGCCGAGAATCTTGTTGAGCTGCTGGTTCGAGGCCTGGGCGCCGACCTGGGTGTTCGGGTCCAGCGGATCGCCCTGACGGATCGCCTCGACCCGCTCGATCGCCTTCTTGATGAAGGCCTCATAGATGTCCTCATGCACCAGCGCGCGGCTGGGGCAGGTGCAGACCTCGCCCTGGTTGAGGGCGAACATGGCGAAGCCTTCCAGCGCCTTGTCGAGGAAGGCGTCGTCCTCATCCATCACGTCCTTGAAGAAGATGTTCGGCGACTTGCCGCCCAGCTCCAGGGTGACCGGGATGATGTTTTGCGTCGCGTATTCCATGATCTTCTGGCCGACGGCGGTCGAACCGGTGAAGGCGATCTTGGCGATGCGCGGGTTGGTGGCCAGCGGCTCGCCGACCTCGACGCCCGTGCCCGAGACGATGTTCAGCACGCCGGCCGGGAGCAGGTCCTGGATCAGCTCGGTCACCAGCAGGATCGAGGCCGGGGTCTGCTCGGCGGGCTTGAGCACGATGCAGTTCCCCGCCGCCAGCGCCGGCGCGATCTTCCAGGCCGCCATCAGGATGGGGAAGTTCCACGGGATGATCTGGCCGACGACGCCCAGCGGCTCGTGGAAGTGATAGGCGACAGTGTCGTTATCCAGCTCGGAAATACCGCCTTCCTGCGCGCGGATGCAGCCGGCGAAATAGCGGAAATGGTCGACGGCCAGCGGGATGTCGGCGGCCAGGGTCTCGCGGACCGGCTTGCCGTTGTCCCAGGTCTCGGCCTCGGCGATGGCCTGCAGGTTGGTCTCGATGACGTCGGCGATCCTGTTCAGGATCACAGCGCGCTGGGCGACCGAGGTCTTGCCCCAGCTGTCTTTCGCGGCGTGGGCGGCGTCCAGCGCCAGCTCGACGTCGGCCGCGTCCGAGCGAGCCACCTCGCACAGGACGCGGCCATTCACCGGGGAGGTGTTCTCGAAATAGCGGCCGTTGACCGGCGGCACCCACTGGCCGCCGATGAAGTTGTCGTAGCGCGCCTTGAACTTCGGGGTCACGGCGCGGATGAATTCGGGCTTGGTCACAGGAGCCTCCTTGTTTCCTCGGGCGCCGGTTAGTCGGCGTCGTTGGAGCGGAGACTTGGCCCCGGCGCGGAAAGCCGCCAGAGCCTGAAATCATGGTGCAGCGCACACGTGTCGCAAGGTTGCGACAGGCCCGCCGTCAGTGGTGATCGCCGCCCAGTCCCAGCCGGTTCAGCTTGCGGTGCAGGGTCGCGCGGCTGACGCCCAGCGCCCGGGCGGCGGCGGAGACATTGCCGCCGTTCAGGGCCAGGGCCCGGCGAACGGCGCCCCGCTCGGCCTCCAGCAGATCGGCCTCGACCGATCCGGCGCCCAGCACCTCGGACGCCGCGAGCTGACCCGCGATCCGCTCGTCGGTGATCGACAGGGCCAGACGGGCGGCGCGCGTGGCGCCGATGACCAGATCGTCCCGATCCACGGCCAGCAGGGCGGCCGTATTCCGCTCCGCCGCGTCCCCGGCCAGCACGATCCGGGCCTCGGCGAAGGCCTGGCGGAAGGTCTGGGCCTCGATGGCGCGCGCGGCGTCGGCCACGGCGGCGGCGATCAGGCCCAGCATCCCTTCGGTCGCATCCGCCCGGGCCGAGGAGACGTCCAGCAGGCCGGCGAGTCGCCCGCGCGGATCATGGATCGGATGGCTGGTGCAGCTCAGCGCGGTGTTGCGGCTATGGAAATGCTGGTCGCGGTGAATGGTCAGCGGGCGGTGCTCGGCCAGGGCCGTGCCGATGCCGTTGGTGCCCTCGACCGCCTCGGACCAGACAGCGCCGGGCCACAGGCCCCAGGCCCGGAAGGTCTCGTCATCCACGGCGGCGCCGCGCCGTTCGACCGGCACGCCGTCGGCATTGGTCAGCAGGACGCAGCAGCCGGTGTCGCCGACGGCCAGGAACAGGCGATCCAGCACCGGCTGGGCGGCGCGGGTCATCGGCTCCATCGCCTGTCTGGCCTCGAGCAACTGCTGCTCGGTCAGGGTCTGAACCCCGCCGCGGCTCTCCGGATCGAGACCGTGCAGGGTCAGCGATCGTCGCCAGGACGCCGCCAACGCCGACCGGGCCGGCCCCGCCCCGTCGTCCAGCACCTGTTTGATCAGGCTGCCGTGATCATGTCCTCGCCGTTCGCCCACGGGTCTCTCCGAGCGGTATCCGGAGGCGATAGGACGCCCGGATTGACGCGAGGTCAAATCACGGACGGAAGACGGGCGGGCACACTTCGGGGACGGGGCGGCGTTTGAGCCCCTCTCCCTGAGGGAGAGGGTCCTTAAATCACCACCACTTGTTCGGCCGCGCGGTAAACCCGGCGGCCTGTTCGAGAACGTCGGCGACCTGGAAGACGGTGGCTTCGTCCAGCGCCTTGCCGATGACCTGCAGGCCGAGCGGCAGCCCCCCCGAGTCCAGCCCCGCGGGCACCGAGATGCCCGGCAGGCCGGCGAGGTTGGCGGTCACCGTGAAGACGTCGTTCAGGTACATCGTCACCGGATCGATCTGCTTGTCGCCGAGCGCGAAGGCGGCCGACGGGGTCGACGGCGTCAGGATGGCGTCGACGCGGTCCCAGACGTTGTCGAAGTCCTGGGCGATGCGGCGGCGCACCTTCAGGGCCTTGACGTAGTAGGCGTCATAGAAGCCCGCCGACAGGACGTAGGCCCCGATGGTCAGGCGACGCTGGACTTCCTTGCCGAAGCCTTCGGCGCGCGAGGTCTCGTACAGGTCGGTCAGCGACCGGGCCTCTTCGGCGCGGTGGCCGAAGCGCATGCCGTCGTAGCGCGCTAGGTTCGAGGAGGCTTCGGCCGGAGCGACGATGTAGTAGGTCGGCAGGGCGTATTTGGTGTGCGGCAGGCTGATCTCGACGATCTCGGCGCCGGCGGCCTTCAGCCACTGGACGCCCTGATCCCAGAGGGCCTGAATCTCGGCGGGCATGCCGTCGACGACGTATTCCTTGGGCACGCCGATGCGCAGGCCCTTCACGCCCTTGCCGAGCGACTGCGTCCAGTCCGGGGTCTCGACGTCGAGGCTGGTCGAGTCCTTCAGATCGAACGAGCACATCGAGCGCAGCAGGATGGCGGCGTCTTCCACGGTCTTGGTGATCGGCCCGGCCTGATCCAGCGACGAGGCGAAGGCGACCATGCCGAAGCGGCTGGCGCGGCCGTAGGTCGGCTTGATGCCCACGGTGCCGGTGAAGGCGGCGGGCTGGCGGATCGAACCGCCGGTGTCGGACGCGGTGGCCGCCAGACACAGATCGCCGGCGACGGCCGAGGCCGACCCGCCCGACGAGCCGCCCGGGGTCAGTTCGGCGTTCGAGCTGGCCGACTTCCACGGATTGACGACCGAGCCGTAGGCCGAGGTCTCGTTGGACGAGCCCATGGCGAACTCGTCCATGTTCAGCTTGCCCAGCATGACCGCGCCGTCCGCCCACAGATTGGCGGTGACGGTCGATTCATACGGCGGGACAAAGCCCTTGAGCATGTTGGAGCCGGCAGTCGTCTGGACGCCGTCGGTGCAGAACAGGTCCTTGATGCCCAGCGGCGCGCCTTCCAGCGCCCCGCCCTCGCCTTTCGCCAGACGGGCGTCCGAGGCCCGGGCCATCTCCAGCGCCTTGTCGGTCGTCTGGACAACGTAGGCGTTCAGCTTGGGATTGGCGGCGTCGATGTTGGCGACGAAGGCCCTGGTGATTTCTTCCGAGGAAAAGTCGCGGGCCTTGAGGCCGTCCAGCGCGCCTTTGAGGGTCAGTTTGGTCAGGTCGGTCATGTTCTTACTCGACCACCTTGGGCACGACGAAGAAGCCGTCCGCCGACTTCGGGGCGTTGGACAGGACCGCGTCCACCTTGGCGCCGTCGGTGACGACGTCGTCGCGCAGGCGCAGGGGCTGGGCCACGTTCGAGGTCATGGGCTCGACGCCGTCGACGTCGACCTCATTCAGCTGTTCGATCCACGCCAGAATGCCGTTCAGCTCCTGGGCCAGCGGCTCCAGCCGCTCTTCGGGGGTCTTGATGCGAGCGAGGTGCGCCACCTTGCGCACGGTCGCGACGTCGACGGCCATGCGGCCCTCCAAATGCGAAACCTGAGCGGGCGGGATTAGCGGTCCCGGCCCGGATTCACAAGGATTCCGACACGGCTCGCCGCCTATTGTGCGGGCGTCACGGTGATCGCGGCGGGCGGAGCCCCGTCGGCGCCGGGAGTCCAGGCGACGATCAGGCGGCGCTCGCGGCTGCCGATCTGGCCGGTCGTCTCGTCCATCACGCTTTCCTCGACCTTCAGATCGACCCGGCCCGGCGCTTCGGACAGGACGGTGTAGTCGAGCACGTCGCCGATGCGGAACACGCGCCAGCCCTCGGCCGGAGACTCAAAGAAGGCGAGGTCGACGTAGAGGCCGTTCATCGCCGGATCGCCGCCCCCCGTGCCGAACAGCTTGACGGTCGCCCCGCCCTGCCCGGCCAACGGGTCCAGCTTCACCACGGCCGCCGCCTGCTGGATCGCCGCGTCGGTCGACGGCGGGACATTGACCGAAGGCCCGGCGGTGACCAGCGGCGCGGACGGAGCGGGGCCGGCCCCCGAAGAGGTCTCCGGCGCGGTCGCGGGCGCATCGGCGGGCGGCGCGGCGGGCGCTCCGGAATCACAGGCCGCCAGGCCCAGCAGAACGGCGGCGGACAGAATGAGGCGCGTCATCAAACCCTCCCGTTTCGGCGATCCGGGCAGCATTGCACTTTGACTCCGGCCCCGGCCAGCCCTACCGCGACACCGTGACCGTCCTGACCCTCGAAGAACTCGCCGCCCAGACGCCGCCCGGAACCCCGTGGCTGGGGCTGGACCTGGGCGAAAAGACCATCGGCGTGGCCGCCTCGGACGCCACCCGGATCATCGCCAGCCCAATGGAGCTGATCCGCAAGACGAAGTTCACCGACGACGCCAATCGCGTGCTGAAGCTGATGGACAGCCGCAAGGCTTCGGGGCTGGTGATCGGCCTGCCGCTCAACATGGACGGCACCGAGGGTCCGCGCGCCCAGTCCTGTCGCGCCTTCGCCCGCAACCTGCAGCGGCTGCGCGAGGTGCCGGTGACCTTCCAGGACGAGCGGCTGTCGACCACGGCGGTTGAGCGCTTCCTGATCGATGAGCTGGACCTGACCCGCAAGCGCCGGGCGGATGTGGTGGACCGCACCGCCGCCGCCTGGATCCTGCAGGGCGCGCTGGACCGCCTGCGCGGATGATCGGATTGCTCGCCGGCATCGTGCCGGTCTTCTGCCTGATCGCCATTGGCTACGGCCTGCGGAAATCGAACTTCCTGCCCGACGCCACCTGGCGGCCGATCGAGAAGCTGTCGATCAACCTGCTCTATCCGGGCTTCCTGATCCCCGCGATCTGGGGGGCGGACCTGTCGGGCGGCGGCGCGGGAGCCGCTGCGGGCGCGGCGGTGACGGCGGTGATCATCGTCGGGACCTGCGCCCTGCTGGCTAAGCCCTTCCTGAAGATCGAGGGCCCGGCCTACACCAGCGTCTTCCAGGGGGTGATCCGCTGGAACAGCTTCGTCTTCCTGCCGGTCATCCAGGCCGTGTTCGGCGCCGAGGGGCTGGCGCTGGCGGCGGTGATGATCGCCAGCATCATTCCGGTGACCAACATCGCCTGCGTCGCCGTCCTGGCCCGCTGGGGCGCGGACCAGAGGGGCGTCTCGCCGCTGGCCCTGACCAAGGCCATGCTGGCCAATCCGATCCTCGTCGCCTGTTTGACCGGCCTGGCGCTGAACGTCCTGAAAGTCCCGCCGATCCCGGGCGTCTCCGACACCCTGGAGCTGCTGGGCGCCGCGGCCCTGCCGCTGGGCCTGATCGTGGCGGGCGCGGGGCTGAGCTTCGCCGAGGTGGCGCGACGCAAGGGAACTATCGCGGCGGTGACCTTCGTCAAGCTGGGGATCATGCCGCCGCTGATGTGGGGCCTGTGCCTGCTCTACGGCGGTGATCAGACGGCGCAGGGCGCGGCCCTGCTGTGCGGCGCGGCGCCCGGCGCGGCCGCGGCCTATCTGCTGGCCCGCCAGATGGGCGGCGACGCCCCGCTGATGGCCGGGATCGTGGCCCTGACCACGGTCGGCAGCGCATTGACGATCCCGATCCTTCTGGTGCTGTTCCATTTGATCTGATCTCGCCCTAAGCGAAATCGGTCGAGTTGGACTGCGTCCAACGCGGCTTAGATTTCGCTCGGCTTGATACTGGACCATTTTTTGGATTCAGGTCGGATCGACCTGAAGCAAAAATGGTCTATAGCCGCGTCTCGATGACCCAGCCCGATGTCACCGACCTGATTCACGAACGGCTGGCGCCGTTTCCCCGCGATCATTTCCTGTCCGCAGGCGATCTGAACGCCGCGACCGTCCCGCCCCTGCTGGACCTCGCCGACGCCTTCGTCGACTTCAACCGGCAGAGCGCGAAGTCGCTGGACATCATGCGCGGCCGCACGGTGATGAACCTGTTCTTCGAGAACTCGACGCGGACCAGCGCCTCGTTCGAGATCGCGGCCAGGCGGCTGGGCGCGGACGTGACCGCCCTGTCGCCCAGGACATCTTCGGTGGCCAAGGGCGAGACCCTGATCGACACCGCCGCCACCCTGAACGCCATGAAGCCGGATGTGCTGGTGGTCCGCCACTCGGCCTCGGGCGCGGCGGCCCTGCTGTCGCAGAAGGTCGGCTGCGCGGTCGTCAACGCCGGCGACGGGCGGCATGAACATCCGACCCAGGCCCTGCTGGACCTGCTGAGCCTGCGCCGGGCCTTCGGCGATGTCGGCGGCCTGACCGTCGCCATCTGCGGCGACATCGCCCACAGCCGGGTGGCGCGCTCCAATGTCGCCCTCCTGTCGATGATGGGCGCGCGCGTCCGTCTGATCGGCCCACCGACCCTGGTGCCCGGCGATGCCGACCGCTGGGGCTGCGAGGTCTTCCACGACATGAAGGATGGGCTGCAAGGCGTTGATGTCGCGATGATGCTGCGCCTTCAACTGGAGCGAATGGAGGGCGCGCTGGTGCCCTCGACGCGCGAGTATTTCCGCTTCTGGGGTCTGGACCGCGAGAAGCTGGCGTGGGCGAAACCCGGCGCCAGGGTCATGCACCCCGGCCCGATGAACCGGGGCGTGGAGATCGACTCGGACGTGGCCGACGACCTGTCGGTGTCGCTGATCCAGGATCAGGTCGAGATGGGGGTCGCCGCGCGCATGGCCGTGCTGGCCGCCCTGTCCGTGCGCCGCGAAGGAGGCCTCGCATGACCGCCCTCGCCATCCTCAACGCCCGCCTGCTGGACCCGGCGACCGACTATGACGGCCCCGGCGCCCTGCTGATCATCGACGGGGTGATCACGGAAGTCATCCACGGGTCCCACGCCAGCGCGCCTGAAGGTGTCGAGGTTCTCGACGCGGGCGGCCTGTGCGTCGCGCCGGGCCTGATCGACATCCGGGTCAAGACCGGCGAGCCCGGCGACGAGCCCAAGGAGACGCTGAAATCGGCCAGCCTGGCGGCGGCGGCGGGCGGGGTGACCACCATCGTGGTCCAGCCCGACACCGATCCCGCCATCGACGACCCGGCGATGATTGACCACATCCAGCGGCGCGGCGCGGCTCTGGGTCTCGTCAACGTCCGGGCGGCGGGCGCGGCGACCCGGGCGCGCGACGGCCAGCGGATGGCCGAGATCGGCCTGATGGACGAGGCCGGGGCCCTCTACTTCACCGACGGCGACAAGGTGATCGCTAACACCCGCACCCTGCAGCGGGTGATGAGCTACGCCGCCGCCTTCAACGCCCTGATCGCCTGCCGTCCGGCCGATCCCTGGCTGAGCGAGGGTGCGGTGGCGACCTCGGGCGAGTTGGCGACCCGTCTGGGCCTGTCGGGCGCGCCCGCCATCGCCGAGCGCATCCAGCTGGAGCGCGACCTGGCCCTGGTCGAACAGACCGGCGCCCGCTTCCTGGTCGACCAGATCTCGACCGAGGGCGCGCTGGAAACCCTGGCGCGGGCGCGCGGCAAGGGGCTGGAGGTCGCCGCCTCGGTGTCGATCAACCACCTCTGCTTCAACGAGCTGGATATCGGCGACTACCGTACCTTCTACCGGCTGGACCCGCCCCTGCGCGCCGAGAGCGATCGGCAGGCGTTGGTCGAGGCGGTGCGGGACGGTCTGATCGACGTGATCACCAGCGCCCACGCTCCGGCCCCGGCCGAGGACAAGCGCCGGCCGTTCAGCGAGGCCGCGCCCGGCGCTGTCGGGCTGGAGACCCTGCTCCCGGCGGCCCTGACCCTGCATCACGAGGACGGTCTGGACCTGCTGGACGTCCTGCGCCCCCTGACCTCGGGGCCGGCGGCCCTGCTGGGGCTGGAGGCGGGCGTGCTGAAGGCCGGCGCGCCGGCCGATCTGGTGCTGTTCGATCCGGGCGCGCCGGTCGTGATCGACGCGGCGGCCCTGCGGTCCAAGTCCAAGAACTCGCCGTTCGACGGGCGGCGGCTGCAAGGCAGGGTGCACGGAACCCTGGTCGGCGGACGCCGGGTTTACGAGACCCGCTGACGGGACACCCCCGAATCAGCGGAAACTGCGCTGCAACACGCGCGAAGTCGTGATACACACGCATTGGCTGTATTGGGGGATTGAAGTGCAGGATCTGGTCGGGCCCGCCCTCGGGACGCTCGCCCTCGTGGCGGTCGGCGGCTACCTGCTGGGCTCCGTCCCCTTCGGCGTGGTCCTGACGCGCGCCGCCGGCGCCGGCGACGTGCGCAATATCGGCTCGGGCAATATCGGGGCGACCAACGTCCTGCGCACCGGCCGCAAGGATCTGGCTCTCGCCACCCTGCTGCTGGACGCCGGAAAGGGCGCAGCGGCGCTGCTGATCGCGCGCCTCCTCTTCGGGTCCGAGCTGGCCGGCGCCGTCGCAGGCGGCGCGGCCTTCCTCGGCCATCTCTTCCCCGTCTGGCTGAAGTTCAAGGGCGGCAAGGGCGTGGCGACCTTCTTCGGCCTGCTGCTGGCCGCCGCCTGGCCCCTGGGCCTGCTGGCGGGCGTGACCTGGCTTGTGGTCGCAGCCCTGTTCCGGATTTCGTCCCTGTCGGCCCTGGTCTCCTCGGCGGCCGCGCCGGCCTACGCCCTGCTGCCCCTGGCGGCGCTGGGCCTGCCCGCCCCGACGCCGATCCTCATCCTGGCGATCTTCACCGCCCTGCTGATCTGGATCCGGCATGCGGAAAACATCGGCCGCCTCCTCAAGGGGGCCGAGCCCCGGATCGGCGCGAAGAAGGCGTGAGCCTGACGCGGGCCGAGCGTTTCGCCCGCCTGCGGCTCGCCCGCACAGACCGCATCGGCCCCGTCGCCTTCCGCCAGCTGCTGGACCGTTTCGGCAGCGCCGGGCGCGCCGTCGACGCCCTGCCCGACCTGATCCGCAAGGGTGGCGGGGACTACGCCCTGCCCTCCACCGACCGCATTGAGGACGAGATCGCCGCCGGCGACCGGATCGGCGCGCAATGGATCGTGCTGGGCGACGCGGACTATCCGGAGCTTCTGGCCGCCGTCGATCCGCCGCCGCCGGTGCTGTGGGCGCGGGGCGACGTCGCCCTGACGGCCCGGCCCTGCATCGCCATTGTCGGCGCGCGCATCGCCTCGGCGGGCGGACAGCGCATCGCCCGCGGGCTCGCGCAGCAACTGGGCGAGGCCGGTCATGTGGTGGTGTCGGGGCTGGCCCGCGGCATCGACGGCGCCGCCCATACGGGAGCCCTGCCGACCGGCACGGTGGCGGTGCTGGGCGGCGGAGTGGACGACGTCTATCCGCCCGACAATGCCGACCTCTATGCGCAGATCGTCGGACAGGGCTGCATCGTTTCCGAAAGCCCCGTCGGTCACCGGGCGCAGGCGAAGGACTTTCCCCGTCGCAACCGGATCATCTCCGGCCTGTCGCGCGGCGTGGTTGTGGTGGAGGCCGAAATCCGCTCCGGCTCGCTGATCACCGCCCGGCTGGCCGCCGAACAGGGCCGCGACGTCTTCGCCGTGCCGGGCTCGCCGCTGGATCCGCGCGCCCGCGGGCCGAACGAACTTCTGCGGCAGGGCGCCATCCTGTGCGAGGGGCTGGACGACATTGAACGCGAGTTCGGTCGGGCGCGGGCGGTGCGCGAGCCGCCGCCCGACAATCCGTTCGAAGGCGCACCCGACGCCCTGGACGACGCCCTGATCGAGCGGGTCGCCGCCCTGCTCTCCCCCGTCCCTACCCCGCGTGACGAACTGGCCCGCGCCGCGAATGCGCCGATCGGCGCCGTCGCCGCAGCCCTGCTGGAGCTCAGCCTGTCCGGCCGTGCGACACTTCTGCCAGGCGGAATGGCGTCCCTTTAGACCCGTTTGTTCGCCTCCCGATTGACAGCGCGGCTTGCGCCAACCACGTTCCCGCCCCTCCGAAAGGCGCCTCCCCCTATGAATCTCGTCGTCGTCGAAAGCCCCGCGAAGGCCAAGACCATCAATAAGTACCTCGGTTCGGACTACACGGTCCTGGCCTCCTACGGTCACGTCCGCGACCTGCCGTCGAAGGACGGATCGGTTCTGCCCGACGACGACTTCGCCATGACCTGGGAGGTTGACGCCAAGGCGTCCAAGCGCCTGAGCGAGATCGCCGAGATCGCGAAGAAGTCCGACCGCGTCATCCTCGCGACCGACCCGGATCGCGAAGGGGAAGCGATCAGCTGGCACCTGCTCGAGGTGCTGCAGAAGAAGAAGGCGCTGAAGGACACCCAGGTCCAGCGCGTCACCTTCAACGCCATCACCAAGTCCGCTGTTCTGGAAGCCATGGCCGCCCCGCGCGACGTGGATATGGAGCTGGTCGAGGCCTATCTGGCCCGTCGCGCCCTCGACTATCTGGTGGGCTTCACCCTGTCGCCGGTGCTGTGGCGCAAGCTGCCGGGCGCGCGCTCGGCCGGTCGGGTGCAGTCGGTCGCCCTTCGCATCGTCGTCGATCGCGAGATGGAGATCGAGAAGTTCAAGGCGCAGGAATACTGGTCGGTCGAGGCCGATCTGGCCGCCGACAGCCCGCCCTTCACCGCCCGTCTGGTCAAGCACGCCGGCAAGCGGGTGCAGCGTCTGGACATCATCTCGGAAGCCATGGCGACGGCCGCCCGCGACGCCATCAACGCCGGGGTGTTCACGATCAACTCCGTCGAGAAGAAGCCGGTGCGGCGTTCGCCCAGCCCGCCCTTCATGACCTCGACCCTGCAGCAGGAAGCCTCGCGCAAGCTGGGCTTCACCGCCCAGCGCACCATGCAGGCGGCGCAGAAGCTGTATGAGGGCGTGGACGATCAGGGCGGCCTGATCACCTATATGCGGACCGACGGCCTGTACGTCAGCCCCGAGGGCATCGCCCAGGCGCGGGAGGTCATCGCCCAGCGCTACGGGCCGGCCTACGTTCCGGAACAACCCAAATATTACAAGACGAAGGCCAAGAACGCTCAGGAAGCGCACGAAGCCATTCGTCCGACCAACATGACCCGCGCGCCCGAGACCCTGCGTCTCGAAAGCGATCTGCAGCGGCTCTATGAACTGATCTGGAAGCGCACCATCGCCAGCCAGATGGAGTCCGCCAAGCTGGACCGCACGACGGTCGAGATCGAGGAGCCGGGCGGCCAGACCGCCCTGCGCGCCACCGGTCAGGTGGTGACCTTCGACGGCTTCATGGCCGTCTATGAAGAGGGCCGCGACGAGAAGCAGAAGACCGGCGAGGACGACGAGGACGACACCACCCGCCTGCCCGCACTGAAGGAAGGCGCGACCGCCAGGGTCGAGGCCATCCGCACCGAGCAGCACTTCACCGAACCGCCCCCGCGCTACTCCGAAGCGACCCTGGTCAAGAAGCTGGAAGAGCTGGGCATCGGCCGCCCGTCGACCTACGCCTCGATCCTGACGACCCTGCGCGACCGCGAATACGTTCGCGTCGACAAGAACCGCTTCTATCCAGAGGACAAGGGCAGGCTGGTCACCGCCTTCCTGGAGCAGTTCTTCCGCAAATGGGTGGAGTACGATTTCACCGCCGCGCTGGAGACCCGCCTCGACGAGGTGTCGGCCGGCGAACTGAACTGGAAGGTGCTGCTGCGCGACTTCTGGACCGACTTCCACGCGGCCACCTCGGCTGCGGGCGAACTGCGCACCACGGCCATCCTCGACGCGCTGAACGAGTCGCTCGGGCCGCACATCTTCCCGATGAAGGAAGACGGGTCGGACCCGCGCGAATGCCCGCTGTGCCATCAGGGCCAGCTCAGCCTGAAGACCAGCCGGTTCGGCGCCTTCATCGGCTGCTCGCGCTATCCGGACTGCAAATACACCCGCCCGGTCGCGGCCCCGGACGCCGACGGCGGCGGGGCGGACGGCGGCGATCGCACGCTCGGCACGGACCCGGCCACGGGCCAGCCGGTCGAGCTGAAGATCGGCCGCTTCGGTCCCTATGTGGAGACCATGCCGCTGGACGCGGACAAGCCGAAACGCTCGTCCCTGCCCAAGGGCTGGAGCCCGGCGTCGCTGGAGCTGGACCAGGCCCTGCGCCTGCTGGCCCTGCCGCGCGAGGTGGGCGTCCACCCGGAAGACGGCAAGATGATCACCGCCGGTCTGGGCCGCTACGGGCCCTTCGTGCTTCACGCGGGGACTTACGCGAATGTCTCTGACATCGAAGAGGTTTTTGAGGTCGGTCTGAACCGCGCCGTGGCCCTGCTGGCCGAGAAGCGCGCCGGACGTCCGGGCCGCGGGGCGGCCACCGCCCCACTCAAGGAACTGGGCGAACACCCAGAGGACAAGGCGCCCGTTCAGGTCATGGCCGGCCGCTTCGGCCCCTATGTGAAATGGGGCAAGGTCAACGCCACCCTTCCGAAGGGCACGGCGCCGGAAGACATGACGCTGGAAGCGGCGATCCCGCTGCTGGCCGAGCGCGCGGCCAAGGCGCCGGCGGCGAAGAAGAAGGCGGCCCCGAAGAAGGCTGCCGCGCCGAAGAAGGCCGCGACGAAAAAGCCGGCCGCCAGGAAGGCTCCGGCGAAGACGAAGGCGAAGGCGGAGGATTAGTCCTCCGCCCGTCCTACCGCTTCAGCAGGTGATCCCGCGCGGCGTTGACCCGCGCGGCCAGCCCCGCGGTGCCGCCCTGGTCGGGGTGGGCGCGGGCCATGACCCTTTTCCAGGCGGCGTTGATCTGGGCCCGGCTGGCGTCAGCGGACACGCCCAGAATGGCGCGGGCCTCGCTGTCGCTCATGCCTTCCGCGCGCGGCGCCACCGGGCGCAGGCGCGACGCCACGGTCAGCCACAGACCCGCCGCGACCAGACCGCCGCCGAACATCCAGGAGCCCCGGCTAAGCGCCAGCACGCCACCGGCGATCATGACGGCGCTGAACAGGGTGGCGGTGACCCGCCAGTGGCCGCGCCCGGCGCGTTCGCCCTGCCGCCCGAGCCGGATCAGGGCCCAGACGGCGATGGCCGCCAGGACCAGCCAGAGCGGGCTCAAGCCGCGGCGTCGAGCGGACTGTCGAGCAGCCCGCCCTCAAGGCCGAGCGCCTGCATCAGGTTGCGCAGCTCCTGACGGGCCGCGACGTGGGCCAGGGAGACCGCGACCGGGCGCACCTCGGTCGACAGGTCGGCCACGGTCAGGCCGAAGGGGAAGAGCTCGCGATAGATGACCCGGTCCCGCAGGCCCGGCCCCATGCGGAAGCCGACCCGCTTGGCCAGCTTCTCCATCCGCTCCTCGAGGCGACGGCGGTTGCGGGCCTCGGCCACGGCGAGGCGGTTGGTGACCACGATCCAGTCGATGGTCGCGTTACGGCCCTGGGTGATCGCCCGATGCTTGCGGGCTTCCCAGACGCTTTCCGAATAGATGGAGGGCTTGAGCAGATCGAGCGTGACCGGGTCGACCTGGCCCAGCAGGTCGAAGTCGACGAAGCTGTCGTTCATCGGCGTGACGATCTGGTCCGCCAGCCCGTGGGCGGTGCGCGACAGGGCCGTGTCGCCGCCCGGTGTGTCGATCAGGATGACCTCCGCCGTCGCCCGCGCCTCGGCGAAGGCGGCCTCGAAGCGGGCCAGTTGCTCGGTCTCCTCGGCCCGGGCGAGCGCCTTGCCGTCGCCCATGTCGGGCTCGGTCGGCATCGGCAGGCTCTGGCCGTTCGCGGCGGCCCAGGCGGTGCGGTTGGCGAAGAACCGGCTGAGCGAGCGCTGGCGCAGGTCCAGGTCGATGATGGCCACACGCTTTCCGGCGTGGAGCAGGCCGGCGACGATATGAATGGCCAGGGTCGATTTGCCCGCCCCGCCCTTTTCATTGCCGACGACGATGACCGTGGGGTCAGTCATGGAGGTTCAATCCCGAAACGGCCGCCGACTCACGCGCAGCCCCTGAACCGGGAGAATTGGCTCGCCGTGAGCCTCCGTCAACGAACCCCGGGATCAGGGCTGTGGATGCGGCCTCATGCCGAGCGGCGGCACCAGGGATCGTCGATCCCCGCGGCGGCGCACAGGGCGGCGGCGCCGGCGGCCGGGGCGCGCACCTTCAGGCGAACCAGATCGCGGCCGTTGACCGAGACGGCCTCGAACGTCGGCGTCAGACCATCCAGCGCCCAGCCGGCGCCGCCGGCCCTGAGGCGGGTCCAGGCCGCGCGGGCGGATTGCTCGCTGGAGAAGGCGCCCAGCTGAACCAGACCGCCGCTGCGGCGCGGCGCGGGCGCCGTCGCGGTGCGGGTCAGATCCGGCTGGCGCAGGGTGGAGCGGTCGATCGCGGGCTGAAGACGGGCGCGCACGGGCTCGGCCACGGCCTCGGCGACAGCCTCGACCACAACCGGACCCGGATCGCCCATCACCCCGTAGCGGGCGTCCCAGAGTTCGACATCTTCCATGACCTCGACGGTCAAGGCCTTGCGCAGGGTGCTTTCGCGGCTCGGGCGCGGGGCGGCCTGGGCCGGGCCCGGAGCCGGCGCGGCGCGCTCCCCGCCGTCCAGCGGCACGGAGGCCAGCTGGCGCGCCATGGTTTCAAAACGATGCGGATCGCTGTCGACCATGCCGCAGGCGCTGACGCCCGCGGTCAGGAACAAGGCCAGCACTGGACGGATCAGGAGGCTCGGCGTCATAAGCCACACCTTACCCGGCAGGTTTTGCCGCACGGTTCACAGACACGCCTAACGCGCAAGGTTAATCCATTCACCATGCCAGACGCCTCCGCCCTGCCCGTCGTCCGCACCATCGCCGACCTCCGCGAGACCGTAAGCGGCTGGAAGCGTCAGGGGTTCACTGTCGGCTTCGTTCCGACCATGGGCGCGTTGCACGACGGCCACCTGTCGCTGGTGCGCGAGGCCGGACGGCGCGCGGACAAGGTGATCGCCAGCGTCTTCGTCAACCCGACCCAGTTCGCCCCGACCGAGGATCTGGACGCCTATCCCCGGCAGGAGGGCCGCGACGCCGAGCTGCTGGCGGGCGCGGGCTGTGACCTGCTGTATGCGCCTGCGGTGGCGGAGATGTATCCGGACGCGGTGACCACCACGATCAACGTCGGCGCGCCCGCCGAGGGGCTGGAAGGCGCCTTCCGCCCGCAGATGTTCGGCGGGGTGGCGCTGGTGGTGTCCAAGCTGCTGCATCAGGTCCAGCCGGACATCGCCGTCTTCGGCGAGAAGGACTGGCAGCAACTGATGGTGGTGCGCCGCATGGTGCGGGACCTCGACATGCCGGTCGAGATCGTCGGCCTGCCCACCGCCCGCGACGGCCACGGCCTGGCCCTGTCCAGCCGCAACGCCTACCTGTCCGAGGCGGAGCTGGAGATCGCCCGCAAGCTGAACGGCGTGCTGGCCGAGGCCGGGATCAGGGCGCGGGACGGTTCGGTCGTGGCGGCTGAACAGTGGGCCGAAGGCGCGCTGAAGGCCGCGGGCTTCGACAGCGTGGACTATGTCGCCATCCGCCGGGCAGACGACCTGTCGGTGATCAAGGGCGCTCTGGACGGCCCCGCCCGAATCCTCGCGGCGGCGAAGATCGGGCGGACGCGGCTGATCGATAATATGGCGGTCTGATCATGCGAGTCACGATCGCCCTGGAGGAAGGGTTCGGTGATACGGGAAGCATCCCGACGGGCGAAGCCTTCTGGCTTGTCTCCTCCCCCGCCAATCGGGATCTGGCCGAACGGTTGTGGGCCGAAGGCGGGCGCGACACCAACAGCGCCGTCTTCAAACGTGCCGAAGGGTGGTCCGACGCCGAGGTCCTGATCGGTCTTTGGGGCACTTTGCTCGACCACCACCCTGACCTCACCGAGGTCATGGTCCCGGGCTATCGACCCGAGGCGGGTTTCGCGGAAGCCGTCGCTCCGTTCAGGGTGATCGACCTCGGCGACGCAACACTGCTGAGGCGTTAACCGACCGCCCCCACGCAGCCTTCCGCGCCGCCGACGCTGACCTTGGCGTCGGTCAGGGACAGGGTCCAGCCGTGGTGGGTAGCGAGGCCCTGACGGCGGATGCCGCCGCCGTCGCCCGCATCGCCGCCGACATCGACGATCACGCGGCGGCCGTTCGGGAGGGCGGCCGGATCGATCTTGCCGACGGCCAGGGCAGTCGGGATGTCGCCGCCGAAGCCGTCGAAGACGCTGAGACCGGTCCACTCGCGACGCAGGCCCGTCCACCAGGCGTCCTCGGTGTTGATGGCCAGGACGGCGACGCCGTGGCCCTCGGCGGCCCACTTCAGCGCGGCCTGCGGATCGCGGACGGCGCGCATGTCGGCGGCGGCGCCGAAGCGCAGGCGGGCGCCGTCGAAGGCGCGGGTCGGCTCGATCGGCGACCAGACCTGCACCTGCATCCGGCCCTGACGGGCCAGACCCCAGCCGACAATCTGACGCCACAGGCTTTCAACGGCTTCCCGGTTCTCCGGCGCAGCGTCGGCGATCAGACGATCCAGCACCATCTTCTCGCGGTCCGGACGCAGCTTCACGTGGGGACCGGCGGGGGCGTCCTTGGCCTTGCCGACCCGGGCGGCGATGGCGAGGCGGCGCTCGAACAGCGCCAGCAGCTCGTCGTCGATCAGATCGATCTCATGACGCAGGGCGGCCAGGGCCATGTGTTCAGGGGACAGGTCGGCGGGATCGGTCATCGAGGACGGCCAGACCTGTTGGAGGGAAGCGGATTGGGACACGGGGAGAAGACTTTCGATTTCAGTACGGCATGAAGCTTTTGCGGGCCGCCGCCCCTGGCGGGACGGTCGCCGGCGAGGCCGTCAGGACGCAGCGCCTGACGCCTCAGCCGGCGTATCGAAAGCCGTAGAAATACAGGTCCGCGGCCGCGGTGAAGCGGGCGAAAGACGTCGCAGCAATGGCTTGCGAGTGGACCATGAGCGTCAAAAGCCGCAACAATCGTGCGCGGTCAAGCGATTCCGGCGCTCAACAGGACGAAACGTGTGCGGTTGTCGCTGGAATCCTGAATGTCGTTGCGCAAAATCGACAGGTCATAGACCTCGGCCGCGCGCGCGGGAGCGACGGCGGCCCGGCTGTGATCGCCGGCCTCCGCCACGGCGCGGGCGGCCCCGGCGGTGTCGAAGGCCTCGACCGCCGTCACGCCCAGCGCCGCCAGCGAGGCCGGACACTGGCGCAGGGCGACCGGGTGGCTCTCGGCCGTCTTCACCGTCCGCAGGCTCGCCCCGTGCGGCGCCATCAGGGCCAGCCGGATCGGACGCCAGGCCTCCGACACCACGGTCAGGGTCGATTGCTCGATCAGGGTCGCGGCAGGCTCGACCCGGCCGATGGTCGAGTTCTCGACCGGGATCAGGGCCGCCCCGATTTCACCGGCCTTCAGCGCATCGAGCACCTCGGCGAAGGTCTCATAGGCCACCGCCTCGTCCCACGGACGCAGGTCCAGGCAGGCCTCATGGCTGAAGGCGCCGGGCGCCCCCTGATAGCCGCAGCGGCCCGGGGCGGTGTCGGTTTCGGGGCGTCCGATCTGTTCGGCCATGGCGTCGTCCTGAATCTGACGGGAATTTGAGCCGTCAGCGACGACTCGACAAGCCCGGATGTGGTGGTCCGCGCTGGCGGCTGAAAGACGGCCAAGCTAGGGTTTCTTCGGTCCTTTTCCGGTCGAGGCGTCCGATGTCCCTTCCCGTCCCGCCGAGCCGTCGCCGCCTGTTGACGGGACTGGGCGGTCTCGGGTTCGCCGGCGCCCTGTCCGCCTGCGCCACCCCGGCGAGACCCGTCGCCGGCCTTGAGACCGGGTTCGCGCCACGCCGGATCGCGCCGATTGTGATGCTGCCGAACCGGATCATCCGCATCACCGTCTGCACCCGCGCCTTCCGCGCATCCGGACCCCGTCTCGACGTCGAGCGGATCGGCGGGACCCACATCGTGCACAACTACGGGCATGGCGGCAGCGGCTGGTCGCTGTCCTGGGGATCCAGCGGCATCGCGGGACGAAAGGCCATGGCCCTGGCCGGCGAGGCCGGCGGGACGCCCGCGATCGCGGTCGTCGGCGCGGGCGCCCTCGGCCTGACCTCCGCCCTGACCCTTCAGCGGCTCGGAGCCCGGGTGGTGATCTACACGAAGGATCGTCCGGCCTTCACCCGCTCCATGCGCGCCACGGGGACCTGGACCCCGGACAGCCGGATCGCCGACGCCTCCCGCATGCCCGCCGATTTCGCGGACCAGTGGGCGCGGATGGCCCGCGAAAGCTGGGCGATCCACCAGACCTATCTGGGGACGGAGGGCGATCCGGTGGCGTTCCGCGACCGATACCTGCTCTCCGGCGATGAACCCTCCTCCGGCCCGCGACCGCCGATCGTCAGCGCCCCGGGCGCGCCAGAGGTCGAGTTCGCCACCTTCGACAATCCCCTGACCGGCGTGTCCCCCCGCTCCATCCCCCTGCCCGCCTCGGCCTCACCGTTCCCGATGGCCGGGACCCGGCTGACCAGCGGACTTCAGTTCAACGTCACCGAACTGGCGCGCCGGCTGGAGACCGAGTTCCTGCTGAACGGCGGGCGGATCGAGACGCGGGAGTTCCGGACACCGGCGGAGATGGCGGCCCTGCCCGAGCGGGTCGTGATCAACTGCACGGGCTACGGGGCCCGCGCCCTGTTCAATGATGCAGAGATCACGCCGGTCCGCGGTCAGATCGCTTGGCTGGCGCCGCAGCCCGAGGTCGACTACGGCCTGCATTTCCGCGGTGTGACCGTGATCTCGCGGCCGGACGGGATCGTCGTGCAGAGCACCCGCGGCGACATGCACGGCTACGGGATCGAGGACGAAACGCCCGATCGTCAGGAGGCCGAGGCGACGATCGGCGTCGTCGCCCCGCTGTTTCCGGACCTCAGGCCGCCTTCGACCGCGACTGCCGCCCGGACTTGAGCCGTTCGGCGACGAGGAAGGCCAGCTCCAGCGCCTGATCCGCGTTCAGACGCGGGTCGCAGTGGGTGTGATAGCGGCTGGACAGGTCGTCCTCGGTCAGGGCCTGCGCCCCGCCCAGGCATTCCGTCACGTTCTGACCGGTCATCTCAAGGTGCACGCCGCCGGGGTGAACGCCCTCGGCCTCGGCCACATCGATGAAGGTGCGCACCTCGGTCATGATCCGCTCGAACGGGCGGGTCTTGTAGCCGTTGCCGGCCTTCAGCGTGTTGCCGTGCATCGGGTCGATCGACCAGATGACCCGCTTGCCCGCCGCCTTCACCGCGCTCATGAGCGCGGGCAGGCGATCACCGACCTTGTCCGAGCCGAAGCGGCCGATCAGGGTCAGGCGGCCCGGAGTGTTGTCCGGGTTCAGGGCGTCGATCAGCGGGAGCAGATCGTCCGGCGTCATGGTCGGTCCGCACTTCACCCCGATGGGGTTGCGGATGCCGCGCATGAACTCGACGTGGGCGCCGTCCAGCTGACGCGTCCGCTCGCCGATCCACAGCATGTGGGCCGAGGTGTCGAACCACTCGCCCGAGCCGCCGTCCAGACGCGTCAGGGCGCTCTCGACGTTCAGCAGCAGGGCCTCGTGCGAGGTGAAGACCTCGACGCGGCTCAGGTCCGGGTGCGTTTCCGGGGTGACGCCGACCGCCTCCATGAAGGCCAGGGCCTCGGTGATCTTGTCGGCCAGCTCGCGGTACTGGGCGCCGGCGGCGTTGTCGCCCGCGAAGCCGAGGGTCCAGCGGTGGATATTGTACAGGTCGGCGTAGCCGCCGCCGGCGAAGGCGCGCAGCAGGTTCAGCGTCGAGGCCGACTGGTTGTAGGCCTTCAGTAGGCGCTGGGGATCGGGAACCCGTTCCTCCGGCGTGAAGCCCATGCCGTTGATGATGTCGCCGCGGTAGCTGGGCAGCTCGACGCCGTCGATCTGCTCCACGCCCGACGAGCGGGGCTTGGCGAACTGGCCGGCGATCCGGCCGACCTTCACCACGGGCTTGCGGCCCGCGAAGGTCAGGACCACGGCCATCTGCAGGATCAGGCGGAAGGTGTCGCGGATGTTGTCGGTCGAGAACTCCTTGAAGCTCTCGGCGCAGTCGCCGCCCTGCAGCAGGAAGGCGTTGCCCGCCTCGACCTCGGCCAGCTTGGATGTCAGCCGCCGCGCCTCGCCCGCGAAGACGAGCGGCGGCATGGCCCGCAGTTCATCCTCGACACGGCGCAGCTCGGCCATGTCGGGATAGTCCGTCGGCATCTGCACGACGGGTTTCTGTCTCCAGCTCTCGGGGGTCCAGCGCGTAGTCATCCCGGCAAGATAGGCCGATGAATCGGCCGGGACAACGCGGCGTGTTGGCTGAAATGATCCGTGTGACCCGGAAAGCACCGGGGATGTGAAGTGGTTAGTGGCTAGTGATTAGTGGGTGGCTGCGGACCGACCTGTTCCAGGATGACATCCGCACGAGAAGCCGCGATCCACTAATCACTAGCCACTAATCACGTTCGGGCCCTCACGTCCGGTGCTCACCCCGCCGACATATTCGCCGGCGACTGCTTCTCGCGCAGGGTGACCAGTTCCTCGGCCATGGTCGGGTGGACCGCGCAGGTGGCGTCCCACTGGGCCTTGGTCAGGCCGGCCTTCACGGCGATGGCGGCCAGCTGGATCATTTCCGGCGCCTCGGGGCCGACGATGTGCACCCCGACGACCTTCTGGCTTTCGGCGTCGACGACCAGCTTCATCAGCACCCGTTCGTCGGAACCGGTGAAGGCGTACTTCATCGGGCGGAAGCGGGTCAGGTAGATGTCCACCTCGCCCGGACAGGAATGCCGGGCCTCGCTCTCCGTCAGTCCGACGACCCCGACCGGCGGCTGGCTGAACACGGCGGTGGCCACGGCCTCGTAGTCAAAGGCCTGCGGATTGTCCCGGAACACCGTCTGATGGAAGGCCACCGCCTCCCGGATCGCGACCGGGGTCAGGTTCATCCGGTCGGTCACATCCCCGATGGCCCAGATGTTGTCGGCGCTGGTCTTCGAAAAGCCGTCGACCTTGATCGCCCCCTGCTCCGTCAGCTCGACGCCTGCCTTCTCGACGCCCAGCCCTTTCACATAGGGGACCCGGCCGGTGGCGAACATCACCACGTCGGTCTCGAGGGTCATGCCGTTCTCGAGGTGGTTCACCAGACCGGTTCCGGTCTTCTCGATGGAGGCGTGCTGGCAGCCCAGGATGACCTTGATCCCGCGCTTCTCGATCTCGGCGGCCAGGTGGGCGCGCACATCGTCGTCGAAACCGCGCAGGATGTTGGGGCCGCGATAGATCAGGGTCGTCTCGACGCCCAGCCCGGCGAAGATGCCCGCGAACTCCACCGCGATATAGCCGCCGCCCGCGATCAGGATGCGCTTCGGCAGCTCCGGCAGGTGGAAGGCCTCCTCCGACGTGATCGCGTGCTCGATCCCGGGCAGGTCCTCCGGGACCCAGGGGCGGCCGCCGGTGGCGATCAGGATCCTGTCGGCGGTGATCTCGCGATCCACCGCCCCGTCCTTCTTCAGGATCTGGACGGTGTGGGCGTCCTTGAACACCGCGCGGCCGTGGACCAGATCGACGCCCGCCTTGCCCAGGTTGGCGGCGTAGATGCCCGACAGCCGGGCGATCTCGACGTCCTTGGCCTCGAGGAAGGTCGGCCAGTCGAATTTCGCGTTGTCGAACGACCAGCCATAGCCTTCGGCGATGTGCAGGCTGTGGCTGACCTCGGACGCCATGACCATGAACTTCTTCGGCACGCAGCCCTGGATCACGCAGGTTCCGCCGACCCGGTACTCCTCCGCGATGGCGACCCGCTTGCCGCCCAGCGACGTCAGTCGCGCCGCGCGCACCCCGCCCGATCCGGCGCCGATGACGAAGAGGTCGTAGTCGTAGTCAGCCATGTCGGTTCCCTTCAACCCTCGCGCCGATGTGGCGGCTCCGGTCTGGAAGGGCAAGAGAGGGACGCCGGGCGAACAGCGATCGCTGTTGACGGCGGCCCGCGGACACAACTACCGTGAGAAATCGGCACTTGAGCCAGGAGCAGTCCAATGATCGCCTCCCTCGTCGCCGCGCTCGCGATCGCTTCGGATCCCGGGTCGCCCCTGCAGTCGCCTCCCCTCGCCGCGCCGCCCGCTTCCGTTCAGCAGGAGCGGACGCCGGCCACCCAACTGGAAGATGTGATCGCGACGGGGCGAACCCTCGACGATCTCATTTCCCGCTACGTCGATGAAGTCGCCCTACCCAACCGCCACCGCAACCTGGCGCGCTGGGACCGGTCCGTCTGCGTCGGCGTCGCCAATCTGCGCGCGGACGCCGCGGAGTACATCGCCGACCGGGTGTCGACAGTGGCGGAGGACCTCGGACTGCGGGCGGGACGCGAGGGCTGTGAGCCCAATATTCTGGTGGTCGCCACCCCGGACGGCTCGGCCGCGGCGCGGGAGATGACCCAGCGTCGGCGCAGCGCCTTCCGCCCGGGCGGCGCGGGCATGGACAGGGGCATTGCGGCTCTGCGCGACTTCGTCGAGACGGAACGTCCCGTGCGCTGGTGGCAGGTCGCCGTGCCCATCGACTCGGCGACCGGTGCGCGCGCCGTCCGACTGCCGGGCGACTGCGACTCCTATTTCTGCAGCGCGGCGAGGGGCTCCGCCATGGGCGCTGCGCCCCCGATCCACGTGTTCGCGGCCTCGAACCTGAGAACGCAGATCGTCGACAACCTCAACCGCACCATCGTCATCGTCGATGTGGATGAGGTCGCCAACCTCTCGATCCTGCAACTGGCCGACTACATCGCCATGGTGTCCCTCGCCCAGGTCGATCCGGACGCCGACGCCAGCAGCTACGCCTCGATCCTCAACGTCTTCGACGACCCGCAGTCCAGCGCGGGACTGACCGACTGGGATCAGGCCTATCTCGAAGGGCTGTACGGCGCCGAGCGGCACCAGGCGAACGTCCGGGCCGGCACGACCGAGGTCGTTCGCTCCATCCGCGCCGCCAACGAGCGCCTGCGCGCGGAGCAGGCGGCAGCCGTAACGGCCGACTAGGGCAGCAGCACCTCGACGCCGTCGTCCGTGCCGATGATGGCTTCGTCGGCGAGGTCGAGGAACAGGCCGTGCTCGACCACGCCGGTGATCAGCTTCAGGTCGTCGGCCAGACGGACCGGATCGTGGATGGCGCCGCATTTGGCGTCATAGATCAGGTTGCCGCCGTCGGTGCGGACCAGACCGCGCTCGGCCATGCGGACGCGGGCGGGCATGTCGATCTCGTGGTCGATCAGCACGTCGGCGATGCGGTTGCCCGTCGTCTTGTGGCCGAAGGCGACGACCTCGATCGGCAGGGGGAACTGGCCCAGCACCGGCACGACCTTGGCCTTGTCGGCGATGCAGATGCAGCGGGCCGAGGCCTCCCACACCAGCTTCTCGCGAAGCAACGCCGCGCCGCCGCCCTTGATCAGGGCCAGGCCGGGGCCGACCTCATCGGCGCCGTCGACGGTCAGGTCGATGCGCGGCGTGTCCTCGAGCGTCGACAGGGTCAGCCCCAGTTCGCGGGCCAGTTCGGCGGTGGCTTCCGAGGTCGGAACGCAACGCAGCCCTTCCAGCTTGCGCGCGGCCAGCGCCTTGACGAACCAGGCCGCTGTCGAGCCCGTGCCCAGCCCGACGACCATCCCGGCCTCGACCCGCAGGGCGGCGGCTTCACCGGCGTTCTTCTTCTGGAGATCGGACATGAACGGCTCGCTGGCTGGGGATTCGCGCGGACAAGGCGGGCTTTATCGGTCCGGGGCCGCGCGGGAAAGCCTTGCGGCTACCCCCGCGCCTTCTTCGCCCGCATCATGTCCATGAACTTGGTCGCCCAGCCGGTTCGCGCGGTCTGCGGCGCGCGGGCGAGGCCGAGGTCGCCAGGGGCGACATCCGAGGTGATCACCGAACCGGAGCCGACCATGGCGCCCGCGCCGATGGTGACCGGGGCGACCAGCGCGCTGTTCGAGCCGACGAAGGCCCCCTCGCCCACCACGGTGCGGTGTTTGAAGAAGCCGTCGTAGTTACAGAAGATGGTCCCGGCGCCGATGTTGGCTTTCGCCCCGACCTCGCCGTCGCCCAGATAGGCCAGATGGTTGGCCTTGGCGCCGGCGGCCATCGAGACGTTCTTCACCTCGACGAAGTTGCCGATCTTCACCCCCTCGGCCAGCTTGGCGCCCGGACGCAGGCGGGCGTAGGGGCCGACCTCGGCGCCGCCGGCGACCGTCGCGCCCTCGATGTGGCTGAAGCTGCGGATGCGCGCGCCGCCCGCGATCTTCGCGCCGGGGCCGAAGACGACATAGGGCTCGATGGTCGCGCCGCCGCCGACTTCGGTGTCCCAGCTGAAGTGGACGGTCTCGGGCGCGGGCAGGGTCACGCCCGCCGCCATGAAGGTTTCGCGCTGGACCTTCTGGAACAGGGCCTCGGCGACAGCCAGTTCAGCCTGGGCGTTCACGCCCATGACCGAGTCCTCGGCCGCCATGACGGCGCGGGTCGGGGCGCCGCGCTTGCGGGCCAGCTCGACCACGTCGGTCAGATAGTATTCGCCCTTGGCGTTGTCGTTCTTCACCTCGGCCAGCAGTTCGAACAGCAGGCCGATCGGCGCGGCCATGACGCCCGAGTTGCAGGTCGTGATGGCCAGAACCTCGGCCGACGCCTCCTTGGCCTCGGTGATGGCGGTCAGGGTCTCGCCGTCCATGACCAGACGGCCATAGGCGCCGGGGTCGCGGGCCTCGAAGCCGATGACCCGCACGCCCTCGCTCTCGCCGAAGACCGGCTCGATGTCCGACGCGCGCAGCAGGGGCACATCGCCATAGGTGATGACCACCTGTCCCTTGAAGTCACCCAGCACGGCCTCGGCGGCGCGCACGGCGTGGCCGGTGCCCGACGGCGGGTCCTGCACGGCGATGGCGTCCTCGCCCAGACGCTTGACCACATGGGCGCGGACTTCCGGCGAGTGGGAGCCGACGACCACCACGATCCGCTCGCAGCCCAGGGCCTCGGCGGCGTCGATGGCGTGGTCCAGCATGGCGCGGCCGCCGACCGGGTGCAGCACCTTGGGCAGCGGCGACTTCATCCGCGTCCCCTGCCCGGCGGCGAGGATGATGGCGGCGCGGGCTTCGGTCTGGGTGGTCATGAATCGGTCCGGTCGATAGTCAGTTCCCCGGTTTAGACCATCCAAACCGGCGACGGGAGACAGGGCCATGACAACGCGCGACCTCGAAGGCTGGACCGTGGCCTTCGACCTCGACGGGACGCTGGTCGAGACCCACCAGGATCTGGTCGGGACGCTGAACCGGATGCTGGTCAGGCACGGCCTGCCCGAGGCCCCGATGGAGAGTGCGTCGGAGCTGATCGGCGGCGGGGCGCGGGCCCTGCTGCAGCACGGGTTCGAACGGGCGGGCGCGAGCTGGGACGAGGCGCACGCCCCCGCGCTGTTCGAGGAATTCCTGGCCGACTATGTCGCGCACATCGCCGACCATTCGAAGCCCTTCCCCGGCGTGGTGGAGACGCTGGAACGGCTGGCGGCGCGCGGCGCCGTCCTGTGCGTGGCGACGAACAAGCGGACGGACCTGTCTGAAATTCTTCTGGAAAAGCTGGACCTGACCCGGCATTTCGCCGCCATCGTCGGGCCGGACAGGGTCAGCGCCCGCAAACCCTCCGGCGCCCATCTGATCGAGGCGGTGCGGATGGCCGGCGGCGATCCTGAGCGGGCGGTCATGGTCGGGGATGCGGCGCCCGACACGGGCGCGGCGCGCGACGCGGGCCTGCCCTGCATCGTCTGCACCTTCGGCTACAGCCCGATCCCGCACGCCGACCTGGGCGGCACGGTTCTGATCGACCGGTTCAGCGAGATCGAGGGACTGGTGGCCGCCTTCGCCGCTCAGCCCGCCGCCCTGGCCGCGTCGAACGCCTGACGCGACGCCTCGATCCGGTCGAGGTTCTTCTCGGCCCACAGCCAGACGCCGCAGAAGGCCTCCGACAGGGTGAAGCCCAGATCGGTCAGCCGGTATTCCACGCGCGGCGGGACGACGGGATGGACCGTCCGGATCAGCAGGCCGTCCCGCTCCATCTGCCGCAGGGTCTGGGTCAGCATCTTCTGGCTGATCCCGCCGCTCAGCTCGCCGATCCGGGTGAAGCGCAGCTCGCCGTGCTCGGTCAGCACCTCCAGCACGATCATCGTCCATTTGTCGGCCACGCGGCCGATGACGTCATTGACCAGCGCCTCCACACGCGGGTCGAGCGGCGGATAATCGGGACGACTATGGGCCCGAGCGCCTTCGGCAGCCATAACTTTCCTTTCGGTAAGTACGGCACATTTCGGTGCCTACTTTCTGATGGAGAGTGTCAGCTATAGATGATCGCCCATCGGACTTCCAGACCAAGGAGCACTCCCATGGACACCCGCAACGACACCATCCTGATCACCGGCGGCGGCTCGGGCATCGGCAAGGCCATGGCCGAGGCCCTGCAGGCGCGCGGGGCGAAGGTCATCATCGCCGGTCGCCGCCGTGACGCGCTCGAGGCCGTCGCCGCCGCCAATCCCGGCATGGCCGTCGAGATCCTGGACGTCGCCGACGCCGCCGACGTGACCGCCTTCGCCGCGCGCGTTGTGGCGGCCCACCCCGACCTGAACGTCGTCATCAACAACGCCGGGATCATGGTGGCCGAGGACCTCGCCGCCGATCCGGTCGACCTGGCCGTGGCCGAACAGACCATCGCCATCAACCTGCTGGGCCCGATCCGGCTGACGGCGGCCCTGCTGCCGCACCTCAAGTCGAAACCGAAGGCGACCGTGGTGACCGTCTCCTCGGGCCTGGCCTTCGTGCCCCTGACCGCCACCCCGACCTATTCGGCCACCAAGGCGGCCATCCACTCGTGGAGCCAGTCTCTGCGCACCCAGCTGAAGGACACCTCGGTCGAGGTTCTGGAATGGGCGCCGCCCGCCGTGGCCACCGATCTGATGCCGGGCCATGCGCAGAACCCCAACTCCATGCCGCTGGCGGACTTCACCGCCGAAAGCCTGTCGCTGTTCGAGACCGGCGGCCTGGACGAAATCCTGGTCGAGCGGGTGAAATTCCTGCGCGGCGCGGAGGGGCGGGGCGACTACGCCAGGGTCTATTCGATCCTCAACGACGGCACGCACTGACCGCCGAAATCGCCGGATCGCAGCCGAAGCGGTTGCGGTTCGGCTCCGGCGTCAACATGTAGGACGGCCCTGCCCTCCCCAAGGCCGTCCGCATGCTTCGTCGCTTCTTCGCCATTCCGCTCTGGCAGCGCACCGCCGCGGGCTTCGCGCTCGGCATCATCGCGGGCCTGATCCTGAGGGAGCAGGCCGAGGTCTGGCTGGCGCCGATCGGCGACGTCTATCTGAACCTGATCCGCATGGTGGTCGCGCCCCTGGTGCTGTTCACCATCGCCAGTTCCATCGCCAGGCTGGGCGAAGGCGTGGGCGCCGTCCGGCTGGCCGTGCGCACCGTGGTCTGGTTCGCCGTCACCTCCCTGCTGGCTGTGCTGGTCGGCTTCGCCGTCGGCCATCTGGTCAATCCGGGCCTGGGCCTGAGCGGCCTGCCTCTGGGCGAGGTTCGCGAGCGGGTGATCCCGACCCCGCTGGAAGTCCTGATCGGCGTGGTCCCGACCAACCCCTTCGCCGCCCTGAGCGAAGGCAAGGTGCTGCAGATCATCTTCTTCTCCGCCCTCGTCGGCGCGGCCCTGGTCGTGCTGGGCGACCGGGCGCAGACGGTGCGTCGGCTGGTCGATGAAGGGGCGGCCGTCGTCTTCCGCATCACCCGCTGGGTGATCCAGCTGACCCCCATCGGCGTGTTCGGCCTGATCGGCTCGGTCGTCGGCGGCTACGGCTGGGAGGCCCTGCTGCCGCTGGGCAAATTCATCTTCGCCATCTACGCGGCCTGCCTGTTCCACATCCTGATCGTCTACTCCGGCCTGCTGAAGCTGCACGGGCTGAAGGCGACCAGCTTCTTCCGCGGGGCCTTCGCGGCCATGCAGACAGCCTTCGCCACCTCCTCCTCGCTGGGCACCCTGCCCGTCACCCTGCGCCAGACCGTCGAGCGCCTCGGCGTGCCCCAGGCCTACGCCGCCTTCGCCGTGCCCCTGGGCGCCAGCGTCAAGATGGACGGCTGCGGGGCCATCTATCCGGCCATCGCGGCCATCTTCATCGCCCAGTATTTCAAGATCGACCTCAGCCTGACCCAGTACGTCCTGATCGGCCTGACGGCGGTTCTCGGCTCCCTGGGCACGGCGGGCGTGCCCGGCACCTCGATCGTCATGCTGACCCTGACCCTCGCCACCGCCGGCCTGCCGCTGGAGGGAATCGGCTACATCGTCGCCATCGACCGGATCATCGACATGATGCGCACGGCGACCAACGTCACCGGCCAGATGCTGGTGCCGGTGCTGGTGGCGAGGGAGGAGAAGATCCTCAACACCGACATCTACGACGGCCGCGTGGCCTGGCTGCCGGGTGATCCGGACGCGGAATCGCCGGAGACGGTGAAAGCTTCGGGCATCTAGGCTTGCACCATCCGAGAGGTCGGGCTATGTCCCCGCCTCCCCGGTCGGCCAACGGCCTTTCGGGCCCGAAAGATGGATGTGTAGCTCAGCGGGAGAGCACCTCGTTCACACCGAGGGGGTCACAGGTTCAATCCCTGTCACATCCACCATTTCCCCTCCCCCTATGACGCCGGCAGACGGACGATCACGTCGTCCACCTGCACGCCGCCGCGGTCGATGACCAGGTTCTGGTAGTTGCGCTGGCCGTCCTGGGTTTCCGACTCGACGTCCTCGACCTCGACGCGGAACTGGCGACGCAGCCAGGTGGACAGCTCGCCCGCCGTGACCAGACGGTCCCCGTCCAGATCAGCGCCCCCGACCATGCCCTCGCGCAGGAAGTGCGACAGGTATCCGCCCGCGCGGAATTTGCTGGCCACCGCGCTGGTCAGGTCCTCCTCGGAACTGAACAGGCCCATGACGCCGGGACGGTCGACGACATTGCGCGCGAATCCGCCCGAGAAGCAGGCGTCGATCACCAGCAACGACAGGCGGGTGTTCAGCCGCCCGAACAGATCGCCCAATTCGGTGTCGCTGATCTCGCCGTCGCGCAGGACCAGGGTCTCGCTGCGCCCGTCGGGCTCGACGCCGCTGACCGGCGTCTCGGTCTGGTTGCCGTGCCCCGAGAAGAAGAACAGGAACAGGTCGTCCGGCCCGGCCTCCGCCGCCACCCGGCGGAAGGCGTCCCGCACGCCGCCGACGGTGGCCTGCGCATTGGTCAGCACCACGCTGGACTCGTTCAGGGCGCCGCCCTCGTCCAGGGCCTCGGCCAGCTTGCGGGCGTCCTCGTCGGTGAACGGCAGGTCGTTCTGGGTCCCGCCATAGTCCGAGACCCCCACCATGACGGCGAAGATGCGTCGCCCGCCGGGCGCCGACGCCTGACGCGCGGATTCGCGCCCGGGCTCGACGGTGAAGCGGTAGGAGCCGGTCTCACCGGGCCGGTAGGAGGTGACCTGCACCACATACTCCCCGTCCTCCGGCAGGATCAGCTGCTGGCGGCTGTCGGTGCCGTCCTCGCCGTCATCGTTGTCGAACTGCTCGCCCGACGGCGTCCGGACGATGGTGTAGGCGTCGAAGGCGGCCGACGTCAGCTCCACCGCCACCCGTTCTCCCCGGCGACCGGTGAAGGTGTAACGGTCGAAATACTCGCCGCTGTCCAGGGTCTCGTCGCCCGGCGAAAGGGCGCCGCCGATGGTCTGGCCGATCCGGATCTCGCCGCCCGGCGACGCCTGCTCGGACGGATGAACCGGCGGCGTGGGCGGTTTCCCGGCCCCCTCTCCGTCCGCCACCGACAGCCGGTACGCGCCCCGCTCTCCCGGCTCGTAGCTGGTGGCCGAGATCACGTACTCGCCGTCCGCCGGCAAGGTGACCTGCAGGCGACTGTCGCGCGATCCCGAACGGGTCGCGTCATCGTCATTGAACTCGGAGAAGCCGCCGGGGCCGGTAATCGCCACATAGGGATCGAAGGCGGTGGAGCCCAGTTGGATGTCCAGTCGCTGGCCGCGCCGCCCGTCGAAGGTCCAGCTGTCCACGAACTCGCCGCTGTTCAGGGTCGCGTCCCCCGGAGCCAGCGCGCCGCTGACGGTCTGCCCGATCCGGATCGATTCCCGGCTCGCGGAGCGTTCGTCCCGCCGCGGATCGCCCTCCCGCGCCGCGCCCCGCCCGCCGATTTCCCGCAGGGTCAGGGCGTAGCTGCCGGTCTCGCCGGTTTGATAGGTGGTCGCGCCCAGGGTCACCTCGCCGTCGGCCGCGACGGTGAACCTCAGACGGCTGTCGCGCGACCCGGCGTCGTCATCGTTGTCCTCCGACAGCCCCCCGGCGCCGCGCACCAGCAGGTAGGGATCCAGCCCCGTCCCGGACAGAGCCGCCTCGAACACCTCGCCCCGCCGCGCCTGAAAGACGTAGCGGTCAACGAACTCGCCGCTGTCCAGGGTGTTGTCGCCCCGCTCGAGTCGCCCGCGCACGGTCTGCCCCGGCCGGATGGCCGCGGACGGCTGATCGGACCGGCCCGGCAGGATCGCGGGCGCGGTCGGCTGGCGCGGCGACGACACCGGCGGCGTATCCCGCGGACGCTGCTGCGCCGACGCGGGCGTCGTCAGGACGGTCAAGGCTGTGGTGGCGACGAGTATGGTGCGCAGCATCGGTAATTCCCCTACCGGCCCAGCTTGCCCCGGGACGGGCGGATTGTCAGCGCCGATGCGCCACACCGTCAGAAATCGGCAGACCGGCGCTATGAGGGCCGCGCTTCCGCCTTTATTGCAGCGCACACGCCCCGCCCTTCGCCTGCCGGAAAGGCTGGCGCGCGCCGCTCCGGCGCCCTACGGACCCTGCCCATGCCCTTCCCCGCCAGCCATCCCGCGCTCGACCGCGCGCTTTCCGAACGCGGCTATGCCGAGCCCACCGCCGTCCAGGCCGCCGTGCTGGAGGCCGAATCCGGCCGCGACCTGCTGGTCTCGGCCCAGACCGGGTCGGGCAAGACCGTCGCCTTCGGCCTGGCCATGGCTCCGACCCTGCTGGGCGAGGCCGAGCGATTCGAGGACAACGCCGCCCCGGTCGCCCTGGTCATCGCCCCGACCCGCGAGCTTGCGCTGCAGGTATCGAAGGAACTGGAGTGGCTGTACGCGCGGACGGGCGCGAAGATCGCGACCTGCGTCGGCGGCATGGACCCCCGCGCCGAGCGCCGGGTGCTGGAACGCGGCGCCGCCATCGTCGTCGGCACGCCCGGCCGCCTGAAGGACCACATCGAGCGCGACGCCCTGGACCTGTCCGAGCTGAAGGTCGTCGTCCTCGACGAGGCGGACGAGATGCTGGACATGGGCTTCCAGGAAGACCTGACCTTCATCCTCGACCAGGCCCCGGTCGAGCGCCGCACCCTGCTGTTCTCGGCCACCATCGCGCGCGACATCGCCGAACTGGCCAAGACCTACCAGCGCGACGCCTTCCGCATCGACACCGTGGTCAAGAACGCCTCGCACGGCGATATCGAATACAAGGCGATCCGCATCGCCCCGCACGAGATCGAACACGGCGTCGTCAACGTCCTGCGCTATTTCGAAAGCCCCGGCGCCCTGGTGTTCGCCAACACCCGTGAACGGGTGAAGCATCTGACGGCCTCGCTGCGTGAGCGCGGCTTCTCGGTCGTCGGCCTGTCGGGCGAACTGACCCAGTCCCTGCGCTCCGAGGCCCTGCAGGCGCTGCGCGACGGGCACGCCCGCGTCTGCGTCGCCACCGACGTCGCCGCCCGCGGTCTCGACCTGCCCGACCTGGGCCTGGTCATCCACGCCGAAATCCCGGTCAACAAGGCCACCCTGCTGCACCGTTCGGGCCGGACCGGTCGCGCGGGCAAGAAGGGCGTCTCGGTCCTGATGGTCAGCCACACGCGTCGTCGCAAGGTCGAGATGATGCTGAACTCGGCCTCCATCAAGGCGGAATGGTCCGGCGCCCCGTCCGCCGACGCCATCCGCGCCAAGGACCATGAGCGGATGCTCACCGATCCGATCCTGATGGCCGAGGCCGACGAGGAGTCGATCGCCATCGGCAAGGAGCTGCTGGAGCGGACCTCGCCCGAGCACGTCGCCGCCGCCCTGATCCGCCTGTACCGCGAGAAGCTGCCCCCGCCCGAGGACGTGCAGGACGACGAGCGCATGAAGCGCGCCCAGGAAACCGGCCGCAACGAGCGCGGCCAGAAGGACGGCCCGCTGGTCGACTTCGCCCGCGGCGGCGACATGACCTGGTTCCGCGTCAACATCGGCCGCGAGAAGAACGCGGATCCGAAGTGGCTGCTGCCGCTGATCTGCCGTCTGGGCCACGTCACCAAGCGCGACGTCGGCTCGATCAAGATCTTCGACCGCGAGACCAAGTTCGAGATCACCGCAGACGCCGAGGCCAAATTCCGCGCGGCGATGGCTCAATCGAACGACGAGGGCGTGACCATCCAGGAGGCCGTCGCCCCGGCTCCGGGCGAGAAGAGCCTGCGCAGGTGGGACAAGCCGCAGGGTGAGCGCGGGGGGGATCGTCCGGATCGCGGCGACAAGCCGTTCCGCAAGCCCCGTTTCGACGGCGAAGGCTCGAAGAAGCCGTGGAAGGCCCGCGAGGACCGCGCCGACGGCGATGCGCCGAAGAAGCCGTGGGCCGCGCGCACGGATCGGGCCGACGCGCCGGCCGAGGACGCCGGCGGCAAGCCGAAATGGGTGAAGCGCACCAAGGACGCGCCGACCCCGGAAGGCAAAAAGCCGTGGGTGGACAAGCCCAAGGGCGACAAGAAGCCCTGGCAGCCCCGCACCGACGGCGCCGCAGCCGGTGGCGACCGCCCCTGGACCGGCAAGCCCAAGCCCGGGTTCAGGAAGCCCGGCGGCAAGCCCTTCAAGGGCAAGCCGCGCGGCTGATCAGGTCTCTGCGCCGATCGGAGCCTTCAGCACCGCGTGAAGGCCCGGCGCGCCGTACCGATAGTCGAGACGGCCGTTCAGCTGGGTGACCAGACTGCCGATCATCATCGAGCCGAAGCCCTGGCCGACGGTATGGCCGCCCTTGCCGGAATCCTCCACCACAAGGCGGAGCGCGTGGCCGTCTTCCTCAAGACGGACGCGGATCGGTCCGGGCGCGCCGTCGTAGGCGTATTTCTGGGCGTTGATGATCAGTTCGGTCAGGATCAGGCCGAGGGTCACCGCCCGTCCGGCCTCGATCGCGACCGGCGTCAGATCGTGTTCGAGCTGGGCGCTCCAGTCCGCTCCGACCGAGGCGCCGAGGTCATCGATCAGTTCGACGAAGTAGCGCTCCAGATCGACCGTTGAGCCGGTCTCCGCCCGGTACAGGCGGCTGTGCACCATGGACACCGCCCGCACCCGCCGCCGGGCCTCCAGCAACTGGGTCTGCGATGCGGTGTCGGCCTGCCGCGCCTGCAGGCCGAGGAAGGACGACACCAGGGTCAGGCTGTTCTGGACCCGGTGATTGACCTCGCGGATCAGGAACTCCTGCTGTTCCAGCCGCAGATCCCGCTCGCTCAACGAGGCCTGCAGGGACCGGTTGAGGCTCCGCAGCTGGCTTACCGCCGCGAAGTCGATCAGGGCGTCCCGCAGGCGAAGGGCGGATTCGATCTGGGCCGGCGTCCAGCGCCGGGACCGCCCCCGCACCGTCTCTGACCAGGCCTCGAAGGAGTTCCGGGGCGTCAGGACGCCGGCGCCGGCGCTCTTGCGCGCCGTCGACGGATCCCCCGCCCAGCGGATCGTTTCGATGATCTCGGCCCGGAACCAGAGGATCGTCAGCGGCTGATCCCCCTGGACATGCACCGCCAGCAGACCGCTGCCGGACGCGGTCCAGTCAGCCGCTTCCGGCCGTCGCTGGGACAGGGCATGGGTAGCGACCGGCCGCAGACCCGGCTGGTCCGCGACCCAGCGCGCGAGCCCTTCGACCGCATCCTCGGGCGGCGTCACGCCGAACCGGCGCCAGCCGCCCTCGCCCAGAATGGCCACGCCGTCCGCATCCACGAGGTCCGCCAGATCGCGCGCGTTGCGCGACAGGGCCTCGACCAGCGGGCGGTCGATCGGGAGGCGCCCGATCAGTTCGTCCTCGAGCTGACGCAGTCGCGTCCGGTCCCGATAGAGCTCGGCGTCGCCCTTGCTCTTGAGCTGGCGCGCCAGTCCCCGGGCGAGAGTCGCCGCGGCGGTCCGCAACTCGAACGGCAACCGGTGCGGCGTGGCGCTGTGGCAGGCCACCAGCCCCCAGAGCTCCCCGTCGACGATGATCGACACCGAGGCCGAAGCCCGGACGTCCATGTTCGCCAGATACTGAAGGTGGACCGGCGACACGCTGCGCAGGCCGCAATCGCTCATGTCCAGCGGCGCGTCAGGGCTCGCCGGCCGAAGCGGCTCCGGGGTGTAGCGGGCGTCCGGAATGACCCGGACCGGATTGCGGAGATAGAGGGCGCGCGCCTGACGCGGAATGTCCGTGGCCGGGAAATGGTGGTTCTGGAACGACTCGACCCCGGCGGAGCGGGCTTCCGCCACCACCTGTCCCGCCTCGTCCTCGAGGAAGCGGTAGATCATCACCCGGTCAAAGCCGGTCAGGTCACGGAAGGCCTCCGCCGCCCGCTCGCACACCGCGCGGACGCTCGTCGCCCGCTCCAGCGCCATGCCCGCGGCGTCCAGCCGGCTGATCAGCTCGACGCCGGGCTGCGCCGCCGGCGAACCCTCCTCGATCTCGACCACCAGATCCGCGTCACGACGATGCACGATGACGTCGTAGTCCAGCCCGTCCTCGCCGCGCCAGCGCCCGACGAATCCCGACTCGCCCGCAACCGCCGCGCGGCGAAGGCGTCCGGCGACGGTCGCCCCGACGAGAGCTTCCAGGGAATCGCCGAGCCAGCTCTCACGGCCCGTCACCGACGCCGTCCGCCCCGCTTCACGGCGAACGGCCAGCGACTCGGGGGAAACGACGAAAAGCAGGCCGTGCGGCTGAATCGCTTCGGGAACGTGGATCGGCTCGCGGTCGCAGTCGTTCAGGCTCAGACGCTGGTCGGCCGCGATGTCGGACATACAGGCACGCTCTACCGGGCGGGTGGAACCAGAACTCCGAAGGCCAGGTCGAACGCGTCCTTGCCGCCCTTCACGATGTCGTCCTGCGCGGCTCGCCCCGAGGTCCACGCAGACTCCATCGTGTTCAAGAACGCGCGCCAACGCAATCCGGTTTCATCGCCCCACGGATCAAGAAAATCGAGACCCGTCAGTGGGATGCCGTCGCGAACCATGGCCTTGCGCATAACCCGGCCGCCCAGCATGGACCCTTCGGCCACATAGACCCACCCCATGGCCTCCCCGTACGACGCCGGCGCCCGGGTCGTAACCGGCGCCGGCGTCGGCGCACCGAGGGCGTCGAGTCCGGCCAGGATCAGGATCGATCGTCGGTCCGGGCCATAGCCGTCCGCCTCGAAATGCGCCCGCCACGGGGCGACGGCGGCCTCGACCGCCTGATGCAGCCGATGGAAGCGCCCCACCATCGCCGGGCGTTCGGTCAGGTCGCGCAATCGACGCTCCACATCCGCCTCCACCTCGATCGCGGAGTGGATTTCGGCGGTCGCTTCGCGCACGGCGACGAGAGGTTTTGAGAGTGACATGCATTATCCGTAACAGACCTTGCGGCGGTGTCACGCCCTTTCCGAACCCATTGATCCGGGCGTGTAACCGTTTACGTTGCCCTCACAAGGCTCAGACGGCGATCAACGCCGCGAGTCAATCAGTTGCATGGGCAGGAAACATGGCGGACGTCCGGCTGACCGGCGTAACCAAGCGGTTCGGGACGACCGAGGTGCTGAAGGGAATCGACCTCGACATCGCGGACGGCGAGTTCGTCGTCTTCGTCGGCCCCTCCGGGTGCGGCAAATCCACCCTGCTGCGGACCATCGCCGGCCTGGAGGACGCCTCGGGCGGCGACATCGCCATCGGAGGACGCGCCGTCAACGCCCTGTCGCCTTCGGACCGCGGCGTCGCCATGGTGTTCCAGTCCTATGCGCTCTACCCGCACATGACTGTGTATGAAAACATGGCCTTCGGCCTGAAACTTGCGAAAGCAGATAAGGCGGAGATCGACCGCCGCGTCCGCGCCGCCGCCGAGACGCTGAACATCGCCGACTACCTGGAACGCAAGCCCAAGGCCCTGTCCGGCGGCCAGCGCCAGCGCGTCGCCATCGGCCGGGCCATTGTGCGCGAGCCCGCCGTCTTCCTGTTCGACGAGCCCCTGTCCAACCTCGACGCGGCCCTGCGGGTGCGCATGCGTTACGAGTTCGCCGCCCTGCATGAACGTCTGAAGACCACCATGATCTACGTCACCCACGACCAGGTCGAGGCCATGACCCTGGCCGATCGGATCGTGGTCCTGAACGGCGGCGTCATCGAGCAGGTCGGCGCACCGATGGAGCTCTACGAGCGCCCCCGCAACCTGTTCGTCGCCGAGTTCATCGGCAGCCCGAAAATGAACCTGATCCCGGCGCAGATCGTCACCGCCGACGCCGGGGGCGCGACGGTGAAGACGGCGCAGGGCGACACCCTGAAGATCGCGGTCGACGCCTCGTCCGCCGGCGTCGGCGACGCCGTCACCGTCGGCATCCGCCCCGAACATCTGACCACGTCCGGCAAGACGGGCGGCGTCACCGGCACGGTGACCTTCGCCGAAACCCTGGGTCACGCCACCTTCGCCTATGTCGCCTACGGGGACGCGGCGTTGACGCTGCAACTGCCCGGCGACCTCCGGCCGAAGACCGGCGACACCCTCCAGCTGGCGGTTCCGGCCGGGCAGGCGCACCTCTTCGACGCTTCCGGCGCCGCTTTCGAGCGTCTCTGAGCGGAACGCGTGTTGCGTCGCACAAGGTCAGGCTTCTAGATGGAGCCATGCCCTCCCCGGCCACGCTGACCATCGACCTCAACGCGCTCGCCGCCAACTTCCACACGCTTCAGGCCGTGGGCGGCGCCCCTGTGCACCCCGTGGTCAAGGCCGACAGCTATGGCCTCGGCGCCATCGCCTGCGCGGCCCGTCTGATGACCGAGGGAGCCCGCACCTTCTTTGTCGCCCGGGCCGCCGAGGGCGAGGCCCTGCGCACGGCGCTTGGCCCCGAGCCGGTGATCCATGTCCTGGACGGCTGCCTGACCGGTCACGCCTCCCGTCTCATCGCCGCCGATCTGCGGCCGGTGCTGAACACCCCCGCCCAGCTGGCCGAGTGGCGGACGGCCAACGGCGGCGCCTGCGGCCTGCAGATCGACACCGGCATGAACCGGCTGGGCTTCCGCCCCGAGGACGCGCCCGGGCCGTTCGAGGGCCTGACCCTCGTCCTCAGCCACCTGGCCTGTTCCGACGCCCCGGCGGAGCCGATGAACGCCCGCCAGCGCGACGCCTTCGCCGCGGCGGCGCAGCGCTATCCGGGCGCCACGCGCTCGTTCGCCAACTCCGGCGGCGTCTTCCTGGGCCCCGACTACGCCTTCGACGCCCTGCGTCCCGGCATCTGCCTCTACGGCGGCGGGCCTGAAGGCCGTCCCGATCCCCGCATCCGGGCGGTCGCGACCCTCCAGGCCGAGGTGCTGCAGGTGCGCGACGTCCCCGCGGGCGAGACGGTCGGCTATTCGCGCGGCTTCCGGGCCGGGGCCCCGACCCGCATCGCCACCTGCGCGGCCGGCTATGCTGACGGCCTCCTGCGCAGCTACAGCCCCGGGGGACAGGTCTTCGTCGGCGGCGCCCTGCGCCCGATCGTCGGCCGGGTCTCGATGGACGTCTGCGCCGTCGACATCGGGGACCTGGATGTCTCGGTCGGCGACAGGGTCGAGCTGTTCGGCCCCAACCGCCTGCTGGACGACGCGGCCTCGGCAGCGGGCACCATCAGCTACGAGCTGCTGACCTCGATCACACTGCGGGTCCCGCGCCTTTACGTCGGCTGACGGTCAGAACTGGGCGTTCAAGGCGTCCTTCTGGGTCAGCACCACACACAGCACGGTCAGAAACAGCGGCAAGGTCGCGAGGAAGAAGACCCGGGCAAGACCTGACCAGCGCGTCACGATTTCATCGTTCAGGTCCTGATAGCGCCCGCTCAACAGCCATTGAACATACCGTATGGCATCGAGGACATTCCCGGTCGTGAGGGAAGAATTGGGCACATCCCCCGCTCGTCCCAGATCCTTCAGCGCCCTGATCCGCCGGTCCAGCATGAGGGTGCTGCCGATGTAGAGGGCAGCGCTGAGCCATGCCGCTCCGAACAGGGCGAAAAAGGTTGTCAGCGCCATGAAGCCCATGCGTCATTTTCGGACGTACGGCTTTCGAGGCCCCCTGCCCCGGCCGCGCCGATTCCTGTAAGCCAACCGCATGGCGAAAGACGGCGCAATCCATGTTTGTCAGTCCTGCGGGGCGGTGCACGGCAAATGGTCCGGGCAATGCAGCGCGTGCGGCGAATGGAACACCATCGTCGCGGAGAGCCGCTCGGCCCCGCCCGGCGCTCTGAAGCCGGCCGTGACCAGCCGGGCGCGCGGCCTCAGCTTCGAAACCCTGCAGTCCGACACGCCCGAGCCCCCGCGCATCGTCACCGGCGTGACCGAGTTCGACCGGGTCTGCGGCGGCGGCGTGGTGCCGGGCTCGGCCCTGCTGCTCAGCGGCGATCCCGGCGTCGGCAAGTCGACCCTGCTGCTCGAGGTGGCCGCCAGGGCCGCCCTCGCCGGTCGCCGCGTCGCCTATATCTCCGGCGAGGAGGCGGTGGAGCAGATCCGCTCCCGCGCCCGACGCATGGGCTTCGAGAAGGCGCCGGTCGAACTGGCCTCGGCCACCGCCCTTCGGGACATCCTCGGCACGCTGAAGCGCGAAACCTTCGACATCGTCATCGTCGATTCCATCCAGACCCTTTGGTCCGACGTGCATGAGGCCGGCCCCGGCTCGGTCACCCAGGTCCGCGCCTGCGCCAGCGAGATGGTGCGTCTGGCCAAGTCGGGCGGCCCGGCGGTCATTCTGGTCGGCCACGTCACCAAGGACGGCCAGGTGGCGGGTCCGCGCGTGGTCGAGCACATGGTCGACGCCGTGCTCAGCTTCGAGGGCGAGCGCGGCTACCCCTTCCGCATCCTGCGCGCGGGCAAGAACCGCTTCGGCGCCACCGACGAGATCGGCGTGTTCGAAATGGGCGACGGCGGCCTGCGCGAGGTCAGCAATCCGTCGGCCCTCTTCCTCGGCGAAGGCAGGGAACGCGCGCCCGGCGCGGCGGTCTTCGCCGGCATCGAGGGCTCGCGGCCCGTGCTCGTCGAGATTCAGGCCCTCGTCTCCAAATCCGCCTACGGCACGCCGCGCCGCGCCGTCGTCGGCTGGGACACCGGCCGCCTGGCCATGATCCTGGCGGTGCTGGAGGCCCGGTGCGGCATCAGCTTCGGCGATCAGGACGTCTATCTGAACGTCGCCGGCGGCCTGCGGATCAACGAGCCGGCGGCGGACCTCGCGGCCGCGGCGGCCCTGATCAGCTCTGCGATGGACATGCCCCTGCCGCAGGGCTGCGTGGTGTTCGGGGAAATCAGCCTGTCGGGCGAGGTCCGCGCCGTCGGCCGCGCCGAGGCCCGCCTGCGCGAGGCCCGGAAGCTCGGCTTCGACCAGGCCCTGTCTCCCGCACTGTCCGTAAAGGACAAGGGCGTAAAGGTCACAGCGCTGAACCGACTCAGCGAGGCGGTCGAACGAATCTCGCAAAACCGCTATTGAGGCGGAACGTCCGGGTTTAGAGCGCGCATGAACGGTTTCGACGTCGTCGCCATTCTGGTTCTGATCGCCTCGGCCGCGGCCGGATGGGTGCGCGGCGGCACGCGCGAACTCATCACCCTGTTCAGCTTCATCCTCGCCGCCTTCATCGCCCTGGTGGCCCTGCCGCTGACCGCGCCCCTGGGCCGGGCCCTGGTCAATCCGGACTGGGCCGGGACCATCTTCGCGGCCATCCTCTCCTTCCTGCTGATCTATTTCGGCATCCGCATCTTCGGCTCGGTCCTGTCGAAGCGGGCCCAGGCCCACCCCCGGCTCGGCGGCGTGGACCGGTTCATCGGCGTCTTCGTCGGCGCGGCGCGGGGTCTGGTGCTGCTGGGCGCGATCCACCTCGTGATCGTCGCGGCCATGCCGGGCGAGAAGACCCCGGGCTGGCTGACGGGTGCGGCCCTGCGCCCGCTGACCGCCGGCGCCGCGCGGATGATCCAGATCATCCTGCCGACCCTCGGCCGGGGCGCCGACGTCCTCACCCCCGTCGTCTCTTCGTCCGTGAGCAAAGGGTTTTCCGAAGAAGAAGCCTTGCCCTCGCCCCAAACAAACAATACTTCGCCCGCGTCCGCCGCCCGCTAGACTTCCCCCGCTTCATCGGAGTCCCACGATGAGCCGCCTCGACCATTCCATCGCCGCCCCGGTCGTTCACCGGGAGCATCACCGCGACGCCGACGACGACCGTCCGCGTCTGGAATGCGGGGTCTGCGGCGTCTGGGGCGCGGATCAGGATGAAGCCTCCTCCATCGTCGCCCTGGGCCTGCACGCCCTGCAGCACCGCGGCCAGGAAGCCTGCGGCATCGCCAGCGTCCATGACGCCCGTTTCCACACCGAGCGCCATATGGGTCTGGTCGGCGAGGCCTTCGGCGGCGCCAATCTGGCGGAGCGCATGCCGGGGTCGGCGGCCGTGGGCCACACCCGCTACTCCACCGCCGGCGGAAGCTTCCTGCGCAACATCCAGCCGATGTTCGCCGATCTGGACCAGGGCGGCATCGCCATCGCCCACAACGGCAACCTGACCAATTTCAAATACCTGCACAGCCAGCTGGTTTCGGAAGGCGCCATCTTCCAGTCGACCTCCGACTCCGAGGTCATCCTTCACCTGATCGCGCGCAGCCGGAAGGCCAAGATCGTCGATCGCTTCATCGACGCCCTGGGCCGGATCGAAGGCGGCTACGCCCTGGTCTGCCAGACCCGCTCCAAGATGATCGGCGCCCGTGATCCCCTGGGCATCCGCCCGCTGGTTCTGGGCCGTCTGGGCGACGCCTGGGTCCTGGCCTCGGAAACCTGCGCCCTGGACACCATCGGCGCGACCTTCGAGCGCGATGTCGAGAACGGCGAGGTCATCGTCATCGACCACAACGGCCTGCGCTCGGTGAAGCCCTTCCCGGCCAGGGCCGCGCGGCCCTGCCTGTTCGAGTACGTCTACTTCTCGCGCCCCGACAGCGTCGTGAACGGCAAGTCTGTCTATGAAGTGCGCAAGCGCATGGGCCGCGGCCTGGCGCGTGAACACGCGGTCGAGGCCGATGTGGTCGTGCCGGTGCCGGACTCCGGCGTCCCCGCCGCCCTCGGCTACGCCCAGGAGAGCGGCATCCCCTACGAGATGGGGATCATCCGCAGCCACTATCTGGGCCGCACCTTCATCCAGCCGAGCCAGGGCGCCCGTCAGAAGGGCGTGCGTATGAAGCACAGCCCCAACCGCGAGGTTCTGGCCGGCAAGCGGGTCGTGCTGATCGACGACTCGATCGTGCGCGGCACCACCTCGGTGAAGCTGGTGCGCGCCGTTCGCGCCGCCGGCGCCACGGAGGTCCACCTGCGCTCGGCCTCGCCGCCGATCCTGTACCCGGACTTCTACGGCATCGACATGCCCGAACGCGACCAGCTGATCGCCGCCAACAAGACGCTGGAGGAGATGCGCCAGTATCTGGAGGTCGATTCGCTCGGCTTCCTGTCGGTCGACGGCCTGTACCAGGCGATGGAGGCCGGCGCCCGCGACAGCGCCAATCCGCAGTTCACGGACCACTATTTCACCGGCGACTATCCGACCCGTCTGCTGGACCGTGAGATCGAGGAAGGCGGCCGCGAGGACGGCGCCCGGCAACTTTCCCTGCTGGTGAGCGCTTAGGACCGTATGGTCCAGCTCGGCTACTTCACGCTCGACACCCTCGACATCGACAAGGCGCGCGCCTTCTACGGCGCCCTGTTCGGCTGGCGCTTCGACGAGACGGCGTCGGGTCCGGCCTACGCCCATGTCGCCGACAGCAATCCGGCGTTCGGCCTGACCAAGGTCGAGCGGACCAGGGACTTCACCCACCTGTATTTCCGCGTCGATGACGTGGACGCCCTGCGCGCCCGCGTGGTCGAACTGGGCGGCAAGGCGGCCATTCCGTCCGACAGCCCCTCGGGCCGTTCGGTCGTCGTCTGCGACGATCAGGGCGTCAGCTTCAGCCTGTGGAAGCCCGCTGCGGGCTACTGAGCGTCTTCATCCGGATGCGGCGTCCAGCCTGTCCAGTCCTGCGACGTATGGAAGACCCGGTGAATCCGCAGCTCGCCGTCGGGTCCGCCGAATAGCGAATAGACGAGCAGGTACGGGGTCTTCACGACGGACTTCTCATAGGTGCCCTCGCAATAGCCGGGGCGACCGATCGGACGCCTCGCGAGCGCAGCGACGGTCTCCTCCAGCCGATCCGCGAGGTGCTCTGCCGCGACCGGATTCCACTCGGCGAGATAGGAGATGGCGGCCTCGAACTGGGTCAGGGCCGTTTCGGACCAGCGGACGGCCCTCACGCCTTTGATCTGCCCCCGTCGAGGGTCGCGCGGATCCGGGCCATCGCATCCTCATGCGATACGGTCCGACCTTCGCTGAAATCCTCGCGGGATTGCTCGATCGCCTCGAGCATTTCCATTTCCCGATCCAGAAAGGCCTCCATGGCCCGCTCGGCGACGGCGGACGGCGTTCGCTGCGTCCGCTCCGCGAACAGGCCGAGCCTGGACTTCAGCGCCTCGCTGACACGCAGATTGAGCGTCGCGGTCTTGGCCATCCCGATCTCCAACGAGAACACAATGTAACACGTTGACCCCTCGCGCTGCCAGACCTACGACGCCGCCATGACTTCCGACCTCCCCCTGAAAGACCGCATCGCCCTCGTCGTCGGGGCCTCGCGCGGCATCGGCTATGAAAGTGCTCTCGCCCTGGCGAAGGCCGGCGCTCACGTGATCGCCGCCGCCCGCACGCAAGGCGCGCTGGAAGAGCTGGATGACGCCATCTTCGCCGCCACCGGCCAGCACGCGACCCTGATCCCGTTCGACCTCGTGGACGGCGGCGGCATCGACCGCATGGGCGGCGCCCTGTACGAGCGCTTCGGCAAGCTGGACATCTGGGTCAACGCCGCCGCCACCATGGGCGCCGAGGGGCTGACGCCGGTGTCGAACGCGGACCCGCGCGGCTTCGCCAAGGTCGAGAAGACCAACTTCACCGCCGTCTATCGCCTGATCCGTTCGCTGGAGCCGCTGCTGAAGGCGTCCGACGCCGCGCGGGTCATCCATCTGACCACCAGCGTCGCCACCGCCCCCCGCGCCTTCTGGGGTGCCTATGCGGCGACCAAGGCGGGCGCCGAGGCCCTGATGAAATGCTGGGCCGACGAGATCGAATCCATGCCGATCCGCGTCGCCATCCTCGATCCCGGCCGCATGCGCACCCAGCTGCGCGCCCAGGCCTACCCGGGCGAGGATCCGGAACAGAACATCCACCCCTCGGCCATCGGCCCCCTGGTGGTCGAACTGGCCCGCCCGGACCTCGAGCCCCCGCTGACGGTCAGCTTCAGGGAATGGAACGCGGGCCCGCAGGCGTCGGCGCTGGTCTGATCCCGACCGGATGAGCCGCCTCCCCCACGGACAGTTTCTGGGAGAGTTGAACCGCTCGGTCGAGGCGGGCGGTTTTCACGTTGACCTGCGGGTCGCCACCCTGCCTCCCGAGGCCGTGGTCGAGCATTCGCACCACAACGCCCATTTCATCCTGCCGCTGGCGGACGGCTATCGCAGCCTCGCGCGTGATCCGCTGGCGACCGACCGCGCGGTCTTCAGCAGCGGCAGCGCCATCTACAATCCGCCGGGCGTGGTGCACCGCGACTGTTTCGACGTCGCCGGCGGCTTGTTCCTTTCGGTCAGCGCGCCCGACGACCTGCCCACCGCCGTCGCCCATCCCGCCCTCCTGCGCGGCGAGGCCGAGGCGGCGATGCGCCGTCTGGTGGGGCTCAGCCTGTCCGGAAGGCCGGGAGACGAACTACGGGTCGAGCAGGCGGCGCTGACGCTGGGCATGGCCGTGGCCGGCGAGATCGAGAGCTCCCGGCATACGCCGGACTGGCTCGCAACCGCCGCCGAGATGATCACCGACCTCGCCTGCACGCCCGGCCTTGAAGTCCGCGCCGTGGCCGACCGCATCGGCGTGCATCCCGTCCATCTGGCCCGCGCCTGGCGTCGGCATCTGGGTCGATCCCCCGGCAGCGCCATCCGTCACCGCCGGGCCGACGTGGCCATGCAGGCCCTGACCTCGAGGCGCGACCTCGCCGAAACGGCGTCCGTGGCGGGCTTTGCGGACCAAAGCCATATGACCCGGGAATATGTCCGCATCTTCGGCCTGACGCCCGGCGCTTTCCGCGGCGCGATCCACGGACGGGTTTGATTTGTTCAAGACACGCGCCCCGGCGCGTGAGACGCCGGGTCTCCACCCAAGGAGCTCTCCGTGCGCGTTTTCGTCCTCGCCCTCGCCGTCCTGTCGCTGATCGCCCTGCCCGTCCGGGCCCAGAATGACGGCTGGAGGACTGCCCCGCCGCCGGGCATTGCAGCCGCCCGCCTGACCGCGATGGACGCCGCCGTTCGCAACGGCGACTTCCAGCAGATCACCAGCGTGCTGATCAGCCGGAACGGCCGCCTGATCCATGAAGCCTATTTCGACGACGGCGGCGCCGAGGCCCGTCGCAACACCCGTTCGGCGACCAAGACGGTGACCGCCATGCTGGCCGGAGCCGCCGTCGCCCGCGGCCATCTGACCATCGACACCCCCGTCCAGCCGCTGATCGCCTCCTGGGGTCCGTTCGACAACCCCGATCCGCGCAAGGCCGCGATCACGGTCGAAGACCTGCTGACCATGAGCTCCCTGCTGGAGTGCGACGACGACAACTCCTTCTCGCGCGGCAATGAGGAGCGGATGTACCTGATCGAGAACTGGGTGAAATTCGCCTTCGACCTGCCGATCCGGGGTTTCCCGGCATGGGCGCCCAGGCCCGAGGCGTCTCCCTACGGCCGATCCTTCAGTTACTGCACCGCGGGCGTCACCACCCTCGGCGCCGCGATCCAGTCCGCGACGGGCCAACCGCTCCAGACCTTCGCCCGTGACGTCCTGTTCGCCCCGCTGCAGATCGAGGGCGAGGAATGGCAGTTCTCGCCGATGGGGCTGGCCCAGGGCGGCGGCGGTCTGGGCCTGCGCAGCCGCGACCTGCTGAAGCTGGGCCAGCTCCTGCTGGATGGCGGACGCTGGAACGGGACGCAGGTGCTCCCGGCCGACTGGATCAGCGCCATGACCAGCCCCCACGCCGGCGCCGGCGAAGGCCGGGGCGACTACGGCTATCTGACCTGGCTGCCGACCTATACAGTCGAGGGCCGCCCGTTGAAGGCCTTCGCCATGGCCGGGACCGGCGGCAACAAGGTCGTCGTCGTGCCGGACCTCAACGTCGTCCTCGTGGTCACCACCACCAACTACGGCGTGCGCAATCCGCACGGGCTGGCCGACACCCTGATCTGCACCCACGCCCTCGCGGCCCTGCTCTGACCCCGACGGCGCGGCTCGTCCCGGCGAGCCGCGATCCGTCCCTGAACGATTGAGGACAGGCGAGCGGCCCGGTCGGATCGGCCCATGTCGATCTATCCGCTCCTCCTCGCTGTTCACATCGCCGGCGGCCTCGGCGCCGTCCTCATCGGGATCGCGCCCGTCCTGACCCGCAAGGGCGGGCGCGCCCACCGCCTGACCGGTCGCGCCTTCGCCGGGCTGATGGCCGTCCTCCTCGCCGCCGCATGGGCGATGACGGTCCTGAAGATGAACTCTTACCTGCTGGCGCTGTCGGCCTCGGCGACCCTGACGCTGTTCTCCGGTCTGCGAGTCCTGGGCCGGAAGCGACCGGACCTTCACCGCTCAGATCGGGCGCACGCTCTGGATTGGCTGGTGACGCTCGGCATCGCCGCCGTCGGCCTGCTGGTGTTCTGGCAGGTCCTGACCGGACGCAACGCCGGCCCCGCCGCCATCTCCTTGGCGCTGGTCTACGGGGCGCTGGGCATGAGCGGCTGGGACATCTGGCGCTTCCTGCGCCCGACCGACTGGCCCTTCAGTCCCGAGTTGTGGCGGTACGAGCATCTGTGGAAGATGCTGGGCGCGTATTCGGCGGTGCTGAGCGCCTTCTCCGGCAACTTCCTCCGTTTCGTCCCCGCCCCCTGGAGCGCGCTTTGGCCGACACTGGTGTTCCAGACCCTGACCCTGCTCTGGATCGCCATTCTGGTCGCGCAGAAGCGGCGGCGGGTCGGGACGGCCTGATGCGGCGCATCTCGTTCAGTCTCGGGCTCGGCCTGTTCGCGGCCTACAGCTACGGCGCGACCATCGTCTCGGCGGCGTGGTTCCTGCGCCGGGATCATGACGTCGCCTTCGGAACATCGCTGGCGTGGGCCGCCCTGCTCTACGCCCCGACGGTGATCAGCGGCCTGCTGGTGTGGCGGGTGCTGAAGCGGTTCGGCGCCGAGTGGCGGGCCATCGGTGTGCTGACCGCCCTCACGCCGCTGGTGATCGCCCTGTCCGCATGGGCCTCGACCGCCGTGGACGGCGCCTTCCGGGGCGCGCAGTGGACGGGAGGCGAGATCGCCGCCCGCATCATCGCCCGCCTGCCCGTCGCCCTGCTGCTCTGGACCGCCCTGTGCGCCGCCGGGCTGGCCGCCGCCCACTGGCGCCGCGCATTGCTCCAGAAGGCCGGGATGGACGCCCTGTCCGCCGCCCTCGCCGAGGCCCGCCGGGCGCAGGCCCCGTCCAGCGAGCGGCTGATGGTCAGCGTGGGGCAAGGCCGGGTTCCGGTCGATCTGGCCGATGTCGAGTGGATCGCCTCGGCAGCCAACTATGTCGTCGTCCACTGGCGCGACCGCGAGGGCCTGCTGCGCGAGACCCTGCAGACGCTGGAGGCCCGTCTGACGCCCCACGGCTTCGCCCGCAGCCATCGTTCGACCCTGGTGAACCTCGCGCGGGTGCGGGAGCTGAAGCCCCTGTCAGACGGGGCGTGGCGGCTGACGCTGGACAGCGGAACCGAGCTGGTCGTCAGCCGGTCGTATCGTGACGGGCTGCTGGCGCGGCTGAAGACGCCTCGCCCTGCGCCTCTTCCCAGACCGTCCTGACCGGCTCCGGCAGCAGCGGCGGCGTGCTGTCCCAGTAGGTCAGGTGATCTTCCCAGATGTCGTGCGTCCGTTGGCGGGTCGCCTCAATCCGGCAACCGAACGACACTATCGTCCGGATGGTGCCATCCTTCCATTGATCGAACACACCGGCGCACCGGCTCTCGACATAAGCAACCCATGCGGTCTGGGACGCCTGTAACCACGCCGTCTGTTGGGTTCGCTCTCCGCCGAACTGGCCGGATTCAGCATCCCCTTCCGACGCCCGGGTCATCGCCACATCAAAATAGCGCTGCATCCGGGCCTCTTCGGCTCTCAGGTCTTCCAGCACACAAACGTTGAGTTCCAGCGTACTGCCGTCCCGGACACAACGCGGCTCATCGTCTGTATACGCCTGAACCGGCTCCGGTGGGCCGAAGAGGGACTCGGCCTGCGGGGAAGGCGCGACTTGCAGGGCAAGCGACAACGCGACGGCAAGAATCATCGAAGGGATCCAGTGGACTTCAGAAAGCTAGAGCCCGCCTCGCCTTTGTCGAGCGCTCCCGAGTTCCGGTGATCGGGGCGATCTGCCAAGGCGGTTCAAGGCCGCCGGAGAATCCGCTCGCCCAGAACCCGGAATGGCACCTCCGGCACAAGGAAGCAGAATGGCGCGCCGGTCGCACCCAAAGCATTCAGCGCGGCGCCGGGCTCGAACGCTGTAACCTCCAGCGGCACGATGGCGGCCGTGTCGATGGGCAGGTCGATATCGGCCAGCGCCAGATCAGTCCCCCGGGCCAGCGGCGCAATCGCCCTGTCCTGCAAGGTCAGCGCCGCCATGGCCTCAGGCCAGCTCCCGAAGATCGCCTGAAAATCGGCGGGCAGATCGCCTTCGCCCTGCACAGCGTCCAGCGTCAGGCCCGGCGCGCTCCCCGCGCCCCCGATCACGAGGCGAACCCGGTCGCTAGCCGCATCCAGCACAAACGTCCCGGCCCGATGGGACAGCATGACATCGCTGACCAGCCGCGTGCCGATGGCGTAAAGCGCGCTGTCAAAGACATTGCCCAGAAACAGGACCGTCGCCCGATCCGGCGCCGCGCCGTCGATCCCGCGCACATAGAGCCGCCAGTTGCTCTGGCGCGGTGAGGGAAACAGCCGACGCAACGGCCCGGCCAGAACCGGACCAAACCCGCCGTGCACATAGCTCAGCACGGTGAGGACCGCCTTCCCGTCGAACACTTCCAGCTCGACACCCGGCGGCGTCAGTTCTGCAGCGACGTGGGCAGGGATCAGCCAGTTGGCGTAGATCACCGACCGCACATCGCTGGCCATCACCGGAAACGGCAGCCGGGACAGCGTGCCGCGGCGCAGGATCCGCAGAGGCTCGCAATTCGCGATCGCGGTCTCGATGCGACCGATCAGACCACGCGACGGAGATCGGTAGTGGTTGTCCAGCCCCCCGGACGACATCCGTTACGCCCCTACTTCTTCGGGGCGTGTTTCTGCCCCGTGCGGATCCGGCCTGAACGCGAGACCTGACGCGCCCCGCCGCGCGCGCCCTTCTGGACGGCGATGGAGGAGCCGGCCTTCTTGGACGAGCTGGCCTTCACGCCCGAAACGATCTTGGGCTGGTGCTTGCGGGTCTTCTTCTGCTCCAGCGCCTTGCCGGGCAGGTTGGACAGCCGCTCCTCGGCCTCCTTGGCCTTCTTCACGCGGCGCGGCGCGGTCTTGGCGTCGCCCTTGTAGCGTTCCGGCCCCGACTTGGCGCCGCCCTCGGCATAGGGGTTCGCGCCGCTCGACTTGACCGTCAGGCGGATCGGGGTGCCCGGCAGGTCGAAGCTCTCGCGGATCGAGTTGACCAGATAGCGCTTGTAGTGGTCCGGCATCGCCTCGGCGCGGTTGGCCATCAGCACGAAGGTCGGCGGACGGGCCTTGGTCTGGGCGATGTATTTCGGCTTGATGCGCTTGCCGTCGACGGCGGGCGGCGGGTGCCGCTGGGTCGCCATGCTGAGCCAGGTGTTCAGGTCCTTGGTCTTCACCTTGACCGACCAGGTGTCATAGGCCTGCAGCACCGCGGGCATCAGGCGCTCGACGCCCCGGCCCGAGTGCGAGGACAGGGCCACGAACGGCGTGCCCTTCAGCTGGGGCAGCTTGTCCTCGGCCATGGTCTTCAGCTTGGCCATGCGGGACTGGGGCTCTTCCTCCAGGTCCCATTTGGACGCGACATAGATCAGCGCGCGACCCTCGCGCTCGACCAGATCGGCCAGCTGCAGGTCCTGGATGTCGAAGGCGTTGTCCTTGTCCATCATCAGGATGACCACCTCGGCGAAGGTGATGGCCCGGATGGTGTCGGCGACCGACAGCTTCTCCAGCTTCTCCTGCACGCGCGCCTTGCGACGCATGCCGGCGGTGTCGACGAAGCGGATGGCGCGGCCTTCGTATTCCCAGTCGACCGAGATGGAGTCGCGGGTGATGCCCGCCTCCGGACCGACCAGCAGGCGATCCTCGCCCAGCAGGCGGTTCACCAGCGTCGACTTGCCGGCGTTCGGACGGCCGATCACGGCGATGCGGATCGGCTTGTCGGCTTCCTCGACCTCTTCGATGAAGATGTCGGCCGAGGCCGCCAGAATGGCCTGGTACAGGTCCGCCATGCCCTCGCCGTGCTCGGCGGAAATGGCCACGGGCTCGCCGAAGCCCAGGGCGTGGGCCTCGCCGACGCCGCCGCCGCTCTCGCGGCTCTCGGACTTGTTGGCCAGCAGGATGATCGGCTTGTGCACCTTGCGCAGCCGGTCGGCGAAGATGCGGTCCAGCGAGGTCACGCCCTCACGCGCATCCATCATGAACATGATGACCTCGGCATCCTCGATCGCCGCCTCGGTCTGCTCGCGCATCCGCGCCTCGAGGCTTTCGTCGGTGACGTCCTCATAGCCCGCGGTGTCGATCAGCGTCAGGTCCATGTCGCCGATGTTGCCGTCGGCGTAGCGACGGTCGCGCGTCACGCCGGGGCGATCATCGACCAGCGCGAGGCGCTTGCCGACGAGGCGGTTGAACAGGGTCGACTTGCCCACATTGGGGCGGCCGACGATGGCGATCTTCAGAGCCATGTCGGCCTTCTAACGCAGTTCGAGGGATTCCGTCAGCGAATGCTGATCAGCTCACCCTTGTCGGTGAGCACATAGACCGCGCCGTTGTAGGCGGCCGGGGCGATGAAGGCCGGGCCGCCCAGCCTGATCGAGGCGGTCTGGGCGCCGGTCTTCGGATCCAGGGCGATCAGTTCGCCGTCCGAATTGGTCAGCAGCAGCCGGTTGGACGCCAGCAGCGGGCCCGACCATTCCGGGGTGACCGTCCGGTCCCAGAACCCGAGGAAGCCGCCCTCCTGACGAATGCGGCCCTCGTTGAGGTTGCGGGTCCAGTAGACGTCGCCGCTGTCGCGGTTGATCACGGTCAGTTCCCCGTTCTTGGAGACGACATAGACCACCTCGCCGACCGGCAGCGGCGCGTTGACGCCCGCGACCGGCAGTTCCCACTTGGTCTGTCCCGTCCGCAGCTCGGTGGCCGCGAGGACGCCCGAGTGACCGACCGCATAGACCACGCCGCGGCTGACCACGGGGCGGCCGGCGATATCGCGGATTTCGGACAGGGCGTTGGTGCGGCTGGTGCGCGACAGCGTCTGGGTCCACAGGGACTGGCCCGTGGCGGCGCGCAGCGCGGTGATTTCACCCGAGGAGAAGGGCGCGATGACCGTGTCGCCGGTCACGGCCGGGCTCGAGGCGCGCATGACCCGGGCCGGTTCCGGAATCCCCCGGTAGGACCAGATCTGCTGGCCGCTGGCGGCGTCGAAGGCCATGATCTGGTTTTCGACATCGACCACGAAGACCCGGCCGCCGGCGAAGGTCGGCGCGCCGTGGATCGGCACATCGACCGGCGTGCTCCAGAGCACCACGCCGGTCGCCTGGTCCAGCGCCGAAACGGAGCGATAGCCCGAGGAGACGAAGACCTTGCCGCCGCCGACGGCCACGCCGCCGCCGAAACCGCCGCCCGCCGAGCCGCCGCCGATGCCGAAGAAGCCGCGGCGGGCCTCCCGTTCATCAGGCTTGATGTCCGTCTTCCAGCTGATCGCGCCGGTCGCCGCATCCACGGCCGACACCGTGGCTTCGCCGTCCATGACGAAGACGCGGCCGGCGTCCGCGACGATGGGCGCCATGACCTGATGCACGCGCGACGAGCCGGCTCCGATATCGCGCCGCCAGGCGACCGTGAAGTCGGCGGCGCCGATGACGTGCTCGACCGCGTTTTCAGCGGTGCCGCCGGGCTGGGTCCACGCCACCGCGGCCTGCGGCCCCGGCACGAAGAAGTCCCGTCCGGACAGGGCCGCGGACGGGGCCAGCTGCTGTTCGAACTCCAGGACGGAGATCCGCTGCCCCTCGCTCGCCGTCGCGGCGGGGGCATCGGAGCCTCCCAGCCCGAACGGCAGGGCGTTGCGCACCGAGGCGCAGGACGCGGCGGTCATGGCGAGCCCGGACAGCAGGGCGACTTTGAGCACTCGGTTCATGGCGAACGTCCTGGAAGCCGAAATCACGGGCGTGTCTGGGCGGCGGGCTGCTGGGGAGCGGCCTGCTGCGCGGGCGCCTGGGCCCGCGCCTGCGCCGCGGCGGCCTGGGCGGCCGCCATCTGGGTCATGACGGCCTGAATATTGGCCACGCCGCCCGCGTCGATCGCGTCCATCGCGATCTGGGCGTTCCGGCTGACCTGTTCAGGCGTGTCGAGATCGTTCTTCAGGACGACCAGGATCCCCTTGGCCTCCTCCGTCTTGCCGTGCTGCAGCAGGGCCATGGCCAGGGCTTCCTGCGCGAAGGCGTTGAACGGCTTGTCGTCGCCGATCAGGGCGTCGGCCCGGGCCTTCACCTGGTCCAGGGTCTCGATATCCATCGCCAGCAGCAGGGCCTTGTAGGCGGCCGGTCCCGAGATCAGCGGGTCACGCGTCGCGCGCGCCGCCTCGTCGAGATAGGCCAGGGCCTCGGCGTCGCGACCCGCGTCCAGGGCGATCCCGGCCCGCTGTTGCAGCGCCAGCGACTTGTAGGCCGCATTGCCCTCCTTCGCCGCCTGGGCGAAGGCCGCGTCGGCGCCGACCGGGTTGTTCTGCTGAAGCGAATCGAGACCGCGCTCCATGGCGATCGAGGCCTTGTCCGCCTTCGAGGTTTCCCACGACTGCCAGCCCCACCACGACAGGGCGGCGATCAGGGCGACCAGCAGAATACCGCCCACGACGGGCAGCCAGGTGCGGGCCAGGCGCTTGTAGCGCTCGGAGCGAAGCTCCTCCTCGACCTGCTCGAAGACATCAGACACGGAACAATCGCCCCCAAGAGAACGGCGACCAGAGCCGTTTAATTTCAATCCGGCCGGACCCTAATGGGTCAGCCACGCCCCCGCAACGCAGGCTTTACTGCGCGACCGGCTTTTTCGAGAAGTAGGTCTCGACTTCGGCAGGAAAACGGCGACTGCGGACGTCCGCGGCGTAGCCGGCCACGGCCCGGTCGATCTCGCCCCGGAGATCGGCGTAGCGGCGCACGAATTTCGGCGTCCAGTCGAACAGGCCCAGCATGTCCGGAACCACCAGGATCTGCCCGTCGCAGGCCGCCGACGCCCCGATGCCCACCGTCGGCTTGTCGATCGCCTCGGTGATTTCGCGGGCCAGCCCCTCGGCCACCCCCTCGATGACGACCGCGAAGGCGCCGGCGTCGGCCGTGGCCTCGGCCTCGGCGATCACCCGCAGCCGTTCCTCTTCCGTGCGCCCCTTGGCCTTGAAGGCGCCGTCGGTCAGCACCGCCTGGGGGCGCAGCCCCACATGGCCCATCACCGGAATGCCGCGCTGGACCAGATAGGCGATGGTCTCGGCGACCGTTGGACCGCTTTCCAGCTTCACGCCCTGGGCGCCGGTCTCCTTCATGACCCGGGCGCAGTTCTCGTAGGCCTGCTCCTTCGACCCCTCGTAGCTGCCGAAGGGCATGTCGATCACCACCATCGCCCGCTTGGCGCCGCGCATGACGGCCTGCCCGTGCAGAATCATCATCTCCAGCGTCACGCCGACGGTGTTCGGCAAGCCGTGCACCGCCATTCCCACGCTGTCGCCGACCAGAAGCAGGTCGCAGTGCGCGTCGAGGATCTCGGCCGTGGGTGCGTCGTAGGCGGTCAGGCAGACCAGCGGCTCGCCCCCCTTTCGCGCCCGGATATCGGGGGCGGCGAGACGACGGATGGTTTCCTGCTTCTGGCTGGACATGGGGAGGCTCCGCTTCAGAACCCGGCCTGAATAGGCCGACGGAGCCTCATCGTCACGTTACACTTCCTGGGACAGGCGCATCAGCCCCGCCGAGGCGACCGCGATCAGCGCCGCCGCCACCACCCAGAACATCTGCATTCCGCCTGTCGAGGCCAGGTCGACCGAGCCCAGCCCCAGCCGTTCCAGACCGTCTCCGAGAGCGGTCTGGGCGTTCACCGTCGCGGCTTCCAGCCCGCGGCCCACCAGAACGGCGGGCTCGCCGGCGTCGGCGGAGAACCGGACCGTCAAGACCTCGCGCACCGCCACCAAGCCGCCCACAAGACCCGCGACGCCGAGCACGCCGTAGCGGAGACGCGACCCTCGCTGCAGTTTCGCCTCCACATCGGCGGTGAACAGGGCGGCGTCCGCCATCGGCGGCGTTCGGGCGAACAGGCGCTCGATTTCGGGATCGAACTCGTCAGCCGACATGCTGCGTCCTCCCCAGGGGTTCTGCGGCCCGAAGGCGCGCGCGGAGTTTATCCAGACCACGTTTGACATGAGACTTCACCGTGCCGAGTGGCAAATTCAGGGCGGTCGCGATCTCGGGATGAGCCATCCCCGCGCCGTGGCACAGGGAGACGCAGAGCCGCTCCGCCTCGCTCAGGGTCTTCAGGGCCTCATCGAGGTCCATCAACCCGCCGGGATCGGTCGCCGGAGCGACCTCTTCGCTTTCGACTTCAGCGACATAGCGCGCCTCCTTCGCCACCCGCTTGATGTAGAGCCGCGCCGCGATCCGCTTCACCCACGCCGCGAAGGTCCCGTCTCCACGGAATTCGGCGCAGCGTTCGAACGCCTGGATGAAGGCGTCCTGGGCGATGTCGTCCGCCAGCGCGGGCTGGGCTCCCATCCGGCGCAGCAGGGCGCGCACGGCCGAGCCGTGACGACGCACCAGCTCGCCGAACTCCCGACGTCCGCCCGCCGCCGCGAGGGCGGCGAGCTCGACGTCGTGCCGGTCAACCAGGGCCTGGGCCATGAGGATTCCCCTGTCCTGCCCGACCTCAGTCCTTGTTCTTGTTGAAGAAGCTCAGGCCCAGGAAGGCGACGCCCACGGTAGCCGGGACCGCCGACACCGCCAGCATCGCGTAGAAGATCTCATCCGCGAACTGCGACAGGGCGGTCCCGCACAGGCTCACGCCGGCGGCGACCGCCAGCAGGATGACGCCGAGGCGCATGTCGCGGTTGGCCGACGGCGGCCGATGGATCGAGGCGCTCATCGCCTCGATGACGTCCGTCGGGAGGGACTGATCCTTCTCGATCGCGGCACGCAGGGTTTCCTGCATCTGCTTCTGGGCCTTGATCTTCTGCATCGTCTGGAAGCCCACGATCGCGATGACCATGATGAAGGGGGACAGCGGGATCAGCAGTTCGGCGTTCATGAGGGTTACCTCTCGTCTCTGACGTTGGACCGGAGCCTGACGTTCCGGCCTTCTGACGACAAGAGGCGGCGATGGGGCCGCACGGATGCGAAGCGCCGCGTGAAACTTTCGTAAGGCGGATGAAACCGGTTACAAGCAGGACCGGAATCGGGAAGAGGACCTGCTCATGATCGACCGTCGCATGCTTCTGGCCGGCCTCGCCGCCGCCCCCCTCGCCGCCTGCGCCACGACGGCGCCCCCGACCACGCCGCGCCGGCTCAAGGTCGTGACCTTCAACATCTGGCACAATCAGGGGGACTGGACCGCACGCCGGCCCCTCCTGATCGAGGCGATCCGCGCCGCCGACGCCGACGTCATCGCCCTGCAGGAGGTGCTGGAGGATGCGGCGGTCAATCTGCCCAACCAGGCGCGCACCCTCGCGGACGCCCTCTCGGGCGCCGGGGGCGGCTACGAGATGCATTTCGTCTCCACCGATCCCGAAGGCGCGCCGCGCCGTTACGGCAACGCCATCCTGACCCGCCTGCCGGTTCTCGCCCACGACTCGAGGAAGCTGGAGCCGCTCGACGACTACCGGACCGCCCTGCGGGTCCGTGTCGACCTGGACGGCCGCCCGGTGGACATCGTCGACACCCACCTCGCCTGGCAGCAGGACGCCCAGGCGGTGCGGGCGCGCCAGATCGCCGACCTGCTCGACTGGCTGCCGCAGGACGGCGCCCCCCTGGTGGTCATGGGCGACTTCAATGCGGTCCAGGAGGACGCCGGTCTCAACGTCCTGACGGGCGACCGCTTCATCAGCGCCATGCCGCGCGGCTCGGTCCCGACCACGCTGAACCCGGCCAAGGGCCACCCGGAGCGGGTCATCGACCACATCTTCGCCGAGCGGGCCGCCTTCACGGCCGACGCCTGGACCCTGCTGGGGGCCCAGCCGACCGGCGGCGAATATCCGTCAGATCATTTCGGCGTCGCCGCCACCCTCACCCTGCGCTGACCCAGGCCGGCCAGGCGCATCGCCGCGCCGCCGGCCACGGCCGTCAGCCCCATCACCAGGGCGATCGGGGACACAAGGCCCGGCAGGGCGGCGAACAGCTGCTCCAGCATCGGGGCCATCGCCCAGAAGATGCAGCCGCTGACCAGCATCCACGGCAGCAGGGCGGCGACGGCCAGCCAGGCCCGACGCCGCGCGATCCGCTCGGCGACCCCGGCCTCGAACACGAAGTCGCGCCGCGGCGGACTTTCGACAGCCAGCAGGGCGGCCAGTTTCTGTTCAGGCGTCATCGGACCCTCCGAGCGCTTTCAGCAGGCGCGTGCGTCCGCGCGCAACATGGGACTTCACCGTCCCGAGAGGCAAGCCCAGCGCCTCCGCCGCCTCGCTGTGCGACCAGCCGTCGCCCAGACACAGGGCCACGCAGGCGCGCACATCGGCCGGCAGGTCCGCCATGGCGTCCTGAAGGGCCATCTTCTCCTCGGTCGCGACGCCCGCGGGGAGACTCACCGTCTCCAGCCAGCCCGCGTCCCGGGCCGCGCCGCGCCGCGCCCCGCGGATGCGGTCCTGCGCCTTGCGCCAGGCGATGCCGCACAGCCAGGGCCGGACGCCCGCCGGATCGCGCAGGGTCCGCAGCGACGCCCAGGCCGCCACGAAGGCGTCCTGGGCGACATCGTCCGCCTCCGCCCAGCCGCTGCCCAGAAACCGGCGCACGAATCCCCGCACCGCCGCCTGATGCCGCTCGACCAGCCGCGAGAAGGCCCGGTCGGAACCGGCGCGCGCCAGGCGCACCAGTTCGACGTCGGTCTCTGCGCCGTTCACGATCCGGTTTCCCCCCGTCCGTCCGGTTCACCGGTTCCGGCGGCAGGTCAGGGCGCTGATCAGGGCCCAGACCGCGACCGCCCCCATCACGAAGGACACCACCAGAAAGGCGTCGGTCCCGCCGTCCAGATTGGTGAAGGTGGCGGCGCCGAAGAAGCCGAGCCCCAGGGCGGTGAACAGGCCGAACAGCGACCAGTAGTTGGTCGGCTGGCGCGGGCCGGCGGAGCGCCCGTCCCAGCCGTCCTCGTCGAGCGGACGCTGCAGCACCTTCAGCAGGGCCTCCGGCGGCTCCTGCCCCTTCTCGGCATAGCTCTTGAGCAGGTTGATCGCGTCCTTCTGGCGGCGGTAGCCCAGCCAGCTGTTGTAGGCGCCCAGCAGGCCGAACCCGATCGGGAAGACCAGCCACCAGAAGCTGTAGAAGAAATGTTCCATCGGTCTCATCCTCTGTCGCGCGGTCCGTTTCCGCGCCTTCATCGAGTGGTCGCCGCCGCCCGGCCGGACGGATGCAGGGTGCGGAATATTTTCAACAACCCGCCGACGGATCGAATCCAACCTCAGGCTAGCCGAACCGCTTTCCACGGCGTACCAATCGGCAATCGTGTCGCAACCGCAGGCGTTGGCGACCCTCCATCCCCTCCCCGTCTCCCAGGAGCCGAACCATGGTCCAGGTCACCTACCGAATCGTCGAGCATGACGGGGGCTGGGCCTACAAGCTGGGCGACACCTTCTCGGAAACCTTCACCAGCCACGACGCCGCCCGCGCCGCCGCCGTCGCCGCCTCGCGCGAGCAGAAGGTGTCGGACCAGGACGCCTGGATCGAGTGGGAAAACACCGATGGCGAGTGGATCACCGAGCGCGCAGACGGTCACGATCGTCCCGAAACGAGCGTCGAGGGCTGATTGCCGCAACCGGTTTTGGCAGTTTCGGGCTAGGCGAGACGGTCCATGGCCGCTAGTCGTGCACCGACTTCAGTGGAACCGGTTACATGCATCAGCTTCGCAGCTCAGCCCCTTCCCGTCGAAGACTGCTCGCAGGAGGCGCCATGATGGCTGGAATGATGATGGCTCCCCGCATTGCAGCGGCGAAGGCCCAGGAAAACCTGTCGCGTGTCGACGCCCTGATCGCCCGGATGACGATCGAGGAGAAGGCCGGTCAGCTCAATCTGATGAACGACCCGTTCCGCTGGCGTCCCGAGGGAATCAATCCCGGCGACACCTTCGATTCGGATCAGTCCCGGACCGCCGCCGATATCCGCGCGGGCCGAATCGGCGCCCTGTTCAACGGCGTCGGCGCCGCCAGCACCCGCTATGTCCAGGACATGGCGGTCAAGGAAAGCCGCCTCGGCATCCCCCTGCTGTTCGCCGCGGACATCGTCCACGGCCTGAAGACCACCTTCCCCGTCCCGCTCGGTGAAGCCGCCAGCTGGGATCTGGACCTGGCCGAGCGCACCGCCCGCGCGGCCGCCGTCGAGGGCGGCGCCGCCGGCGTGCACCAGACCTATGCGCCGATGGTCGACGTCGCCCGCGACCAGCGCTGGGGCCGCGTCGTCGAAGGCGCCGGCGAGGACGTCCTGCTCAACAACCTGTTCGCCATCGCGCGGACCAAGGGCTTCCAGGGCGAGGACCTGACCCACTGGTCCTCCCTGGTCGCCACGCCCAAGCATTTCGCCGCCTACGGCGCCGCCGAGGCGGGCATGGACTACAACTCCACCGACATGAGCGAGCAGATGCTCCGCTCGGTCTATCTGCCGCCGTTCAAGGCCGCCTTCGACGCCGGCGCCCTGTCGGTGATGAGCGCCTTCAACGACCTGAACGGCGTGCCGACCAGCGGCAACCGATGGCTGCTCACCGACGTCCTGCACGGCGAGTGGGAGTTCTCGGGCTTCGTGGTGTCCGACTACACCTCCGAACAGGAGCTCATCGCCCACGGCTTCGCCGCCGACGGCCGGGACGCGGCGCGTCTGGCCCTGATGGCCGGCGTCGACATGTCGATGAAGAGCGGCCTGTACATCACCCACATCCCCGAACTGGTCCAGTCGGGCGACGTGCCGATCGAACGGGTCGACCAGGCCGTGCGCCGGGTGCTGATGACCAAGGCCGCCCTGGGCCTCTTCGACAACCCCTATCGCGGCTCGGACGTGCAGACCGAGCGCCGCGTGACCGGCAGCCGAGCGCACCTCGAGCTGGCCCGCGAGGCCGGCCGCAAGTCGATCGTGATGCTGAAGAACGAGGGCGGCCTGCTGCCCCTGCCGAAGAGCGGCAAGCGCATCGCCCTGATCGGCCCGTTCGGCGCGGACAAGACCGACGTCTTCGGTCCCTGGTCGGTGTTCAAGGACATGGCGCTGGCGGTCTCGCTCGAGGACGGCCTGCGCGCCGCCATGGATGACGACGCCCACCTGACCGTGGTCAAGGGCTCGGACGTCGAGGCCCCGCTGGCCGGCGGCATCGAGGCGGCCGTCATGGCCGCCGGCGAAGCCGACGTGGTCCTGCTGGCCATCGGCGAGTCCAGCGAGATGTCGGCGGAATCCAAATCCCGCACCGAGATCACCATTCCCGCCCCCCAGCGCGCGCTGGCCGAGGCCGTCGCCGCCACCGGCAAGCCGGTCGTCGTCCTGCTGCGCAACGGTCGCGGGATGGAGCTGTCGGACGCGGTGAACGACGCGGACGCCATCCTGGTGACCTGGTTCCTGGGCTCGGAGAGCGGCAACGCCATCGCCGACGTCCTGTTCGGCGACCACGCCCCGACCGGCCGCCTGCCGGTCAGCTTCCCGTATCGCTCGGGCCAGTCGCCCTATTATTACGCGCACAAGTCGACCGGCCGCCCGTCGCGCCCCACCGATCGGGAGTTCACCTCCAAATTCCGCGATGCGCCGCACGAGGCCCTCTATCCGTTCGGGCACGGCCTGACCTATGCGCCGGTCCGCTATTCGGCGGTGACGGTCTCCTCTCCCACCATGGCCCGCGACGGCGAGCTGACGGCCTCGGTCACCCTGACCAACGACGGCGAACGCGACGCCTCGGAAGTGGTCCAGCTCTACATCCGCGACCGCGCCGCCTCGATCACCCAGCCCGTGCGCCTGCTCAAGGCCTTCCGGCGGGTCGAGGTCCCGGCGGGCGGCTCGGTCGAGGTGACCATGACGCTGAAGTACGGCGACCTGCTCTTCCTCGGACGCGACCTGACCCCGACGGTCGAGCCGGGCCTGTTCGATGTCTGGCTGGCGCCCAGCGCCCAGTCGGGTGAACCGGCCCAGTTCACCCTGGTCTGATCCTCAGCCGCAGACGGCCGCGTAGATCTCGGGCTTGAAGCCCACGGTCGTGCGGCCGTCGACGTCCAGCACCGGACGCTTGATCATCGACGGATTGGCCAGCATCAGGCCGATGGCCTTGTCCGCCGTCAGGTCCGCCTTGTCCTCGGGCGACAGGGCCCTGAACGTCGTCCCCGCGCGGTTCAGCACGACCTCCCAGCCGTGCGTCGCCACCCATGCCGCCAGCGTCTCCCGATCAATCCCGGCCTTCCTGTAGTCGTGGAAGGCGAACGCCTGCCCGTTCTGGTCCAGCCAGACGCGCGCCTTCTTGACCGTGTCGCAGTTGGGAATGCCGTAGAGGGTGATGGTCATCGTCGGAGCCTCGCCATGTCAGGCCCCGCGTCTCCCACAATTCGGGACAAAGACCTAACCCAGCGGCCAGCGCCCCAGCGTGTGATAGGTCGAGCGGCCCACCTCGCTGTGGATCAGCTCCACCTCCGTCGCCCGCCACGAGATCGGCGCCACGGCCCGCTCCGGCAAACGGGCCTCGCCGTACATCAGGGTGACATGCGGATTGAACTGCGGGTTCGACAGCGTCTTCTTCAGGCGGCGGTGGATCGCCTCCCACAGGCTCAGGCGGAACGCCTTCAGCGCCTCCACGCCCGCCTCGCCCAGCAGGACGTGCGGATGCCGGCCCGGCGCGCCGCCGAAACTGCCGACGCGGTCGAACGAGACCACGAACGACGGCCGCTCCATCGCGGCGATCACCGCCGACACCTCGGCCGCGACGTCGGCGCGAATGCTGCCCGCATAGTCGCCGACATGGATCAGGGTGACATGCAGCCGATCCGACCGGACCTCGTTGCGCCCCTCCTTCAGTCCGTACAGCTCCTGCGACCGACGGCGAACCTCCACCGCCTGTCCGGCCTGCGCGGCAGGCAGCATCAGGCCCACGAACAGCCGTTCGATGCTCTGCGCGGTTCCGAAGTCGAAGCCGCCCTGGGTCGCCTGCGCCGTCATCGTCATCCCTTCGGCCCGAAGCCGCTTCAAAAGCAGGCCTCCCCCGTCCCGGTCAAAAGAAAAGGGCGCTCCGGTTTCCCGAAGCGCCCCTTTTCCAGACTGTGGAAACGCGATTAGCGCTTCGAGAACTGGAACGAACGGCGGGCCTTGGCGCGGCCGTACTTCTTGCGCTCGACGACGCGGCTGTCGCGGGTCAGGAAGCCGTGCGGCTTCAGAACCTTGCGCAGTTCCGGCTCGTAGTGCGTCAGGGCGTGCGACAGGCCGTGGCGGATGGCGCCGGCCTGGCCCGACAGGCCCGAACCTTCAACGGTGCAGATCACGTCGAACTGGGTTTCGCGCTCGGCGACGACCAGCGGCTGGGCGATCATCATGCGCAGAACCGGACGAGCGAAATATTGCTCCTGGTCCTTGCCGTTGATGGTGAACTTGCCGGTGCCCGGCTTCACCCAAACGCGGGCGATCGCGTTCTTGCGCTTGCCGGTCGAATAGGCGCGGCCTTGCGCGTCCAGCTTCTGGACGGCGGGAGCGGCGTCTTCAGCAGCGGACGACAGGCCCTTCAGGGCGTCGAAGCCGGTGTTTTCGGTGGTGACGTCGGTCATGATCAGACGCTCCGGGTGTTCTTGGCCGACTTCGAGGCGAAGTCGATGGTTTCGGGCGACTGGGCGGCGTGGGTGTGCTCGGCGCCGGCGAACAGACGCAGGTGCGTCATCTGCTTGCGGGCCAGCGGGCTTTCCTTCGGCAGCATGCGCTCAACAGCCTTCTCCAGGACGCGTTCCGGGAAACGACCGCCCAGCACCTTGGCCGGGGTGGTTTCCTTGACGCCGCCCGGGTGGCCGGTGTGACGGTAGTACACCTTGTCGGTGTTCTTCTTGCCGGTGAAGACGACCTTGTCGACGTTGGTCACGATGACATAGTCACCGCAATCGACGTGCGGGGTGTAGTCGCCGCGGTGCTTGCCGCGCAGACGGTTGGCGATGAAGGTCGCGAGACGGCCCACCACGACGCCTTCGGCGTCGATGTGGATCCACTTCTTCTCGACCTCGGCCGGCTTCAGCGAAGCCGTGGTGCTCTTCAGCATAACGAGGAGTCCTTGGGAGACGGGCGAAACGGTGTGCTCTTCCGGCGGACCGGAGGAACGGAAGGCGCGCTGATAGAGGAAGGCGGATCGGCGGTCAATGCCGTTCTGCACGCCCAACTCGCACTACACATCTGTAAAATAACGGAAAAGTCGAAACGGTATTAAAATACCGCATGATTTTCGGCTGCTCGGGGGTGTCGGGTGTGGGGTGTGGGGTCTCTGCACCGGCCCTCTTCCCCCTACGCCCCACACCCGACGCCCCACACCCGACGCCCGACCCCCGACACCCGACACCCCCTACGTCCAGAATTGACGTACCGTCGTTCCATACTGCGCCTCGCACCCTGCGAGAGCCGCCGATGACCGACACCACATCCCCCACAGACCCCGCCGACGCCGGCGTCCATTCCGCCCCGGACGAAGTCTGGGAGCAGGTCCGGCAGGACTATCTGGCCGGCTGGTCCGCCCCGGCCTGCTGCCGGCGTCACGGCGTGGGGCTCAGCACCCTGCGCAAGCGAGCCGCCGAGGAGGGCTGGCGACGCACCGACCAGCCGTGGACCCGGCCCAACGGGCTGGAGCGCGATGACGAGGGACTGGCGCTTGAGGAACAGTTCGACGGCGATCTGGACCGGATCCCTCTGGGCGAACTGTCGCTGGTGGCGTTCCAGCGCATGATGCGGGCGGTCCTGCACGGCAACGCCATCGAGGCCCTCCGCTGGCGCCGCGTCCACAGGATGATCGAGACCGAGGCCGCCGAGGTTCAGCGCCGCCGACGCGCCGCCGAGGCCGAGCGCCTCAAGGCGGCCGGCCGCCGCGACCGCGCCTTCGCCGACGCCGTCATCCAGGGCGCCCGCGCCGACTACGCCGCCTCCCTGATGGAGACGGACGCCACCGGTCCGATAGACGGCATAGACGGTATAGACGGCATGGACGGTGTATTTTCACCGTCTCCGCGGTCCGGGGCGTCTCCGGCCATCCTCGCCGGCCTCCCCGGCGGCGCCGCGCTCGGGGGCGCGCCGTGAAGGGGCGTCCCGCGCCCCACACCCCACACCCCACACCCGACGCCCGACACCCGACACCCCGCCCCCCGCACCCGGACATTCCGTCGCGCCCACTGTCACAGAACCCTGACGGACACCCGCCATAAGCGCCGCAGTTGTCCCTCCCGGAGCGCCCGTCCATGCGTCTGAACCGTCGTCACCTCATGGGAACGGGCGGCGCCGCCCTCGCCTTCTCAGGTCTGGCCCGCCATGCCGCGGCCCAGACGGCCGCAGGGGAAGAGACCTACCTCAACCAGATCCACGGCTATGGCCCGCTGAAGGAAGACCCCAACCGTCTTCTCGACCTGCCCGAGGGCTTCACCTACCAGGTCATCGCCCAGGGCGGCGACACCATGGACGACGGCCTCTTCGTCCCCGGCCAGCCGGACGGCATGGCCTGCTTCCCCCTGACCGGCTCGCAGGTCGCCCTGGTCATGAACCACGAGCTCAAGGGCTCCAGCGCCCTGCACCGGAACCTCGGCCCCGGCGGCCTGCATCAGGAACGGCTGGACCGGCTGGACGTGTCGAAGGCCTTCGACACCTACAAGGACGGCCGCCCCCTCCCCGGCGGCTGCTCGACCCTGATCTATGACCTCGCCACCCGCCGCGCCGTCAGCCACCATCTGACGCTGGCCGGCACCTCGACCAACTGCTGCGGCGGTCCCACGCCCTGGGGCAGCTGGCTGAGCTGCGAGGAAACCATCGAGACCCCCGCCGACGCCGACGTGACCCGGGCCCACGGCTGGGTCTTCGAGGTGCCCGCCTCGGCGACCGGCCCGGTCGACCCCGTGCCGCTCAAGGCCATGGGCCGCTTCGACCACGAGGCGGTCTGCATCGATCCGCGGACGGGCGTCGCCTATCTGACCGAGGATGTGAACGACAGCCTCTTCTACCGCTTCATCCCCGACGTCCCCGGCAAGCTGGTCGAGGGCGGCAAGCTTCAGGCGCTGGCGTGGAAGGGCGCGCCCTCGGCCGACACCCGCAATCAGGACGGTCAACGCAGCTGGGCCGTCGGCGACTGGCGCGAAGTCGAGTGGATCGATCTGGAGGACGTCGAGGATCCCGCCGGCGACCTGCGCATCCGCGGCCACCGCGCCGGCGCCGCCCTGATCGCCCGGGGCGAAGGCATCTGGTGGGGGGATGACGAGATGTATTTCACCGCCACCTCGGGCGGCCCGATCCGTCGCGGCCAGATCCTCCGCCTCGTCCCCGGCCTGAACGGCGCGGCCGACCGCCTTCAGCTGTTCGTCGAGAGCACGGACGAAAAGACCCTGAACATGGGCGACAACATCACGGTCGCGCCCTGGGGCCATCTGGTGGTCTGCGAGGACAACTACTCGTCCGAGATCCGCAACCACCTGAAGGGCGTCACCCCGGACGGTCAGATCTACACGATCGCCCGCAACGTCTTCCGCGGAAACTCCGAATTCGCCGGCGCCTGCTTCTCGCCCGACGGCGCGGTGCTGTTCGTCAACATCATGTACCCCGGCATGACCCTCGCCATCCGGGGCCCGTGGGAGAGTGTGCGGAGCTAGGGCTCCGGCTCCCCTCTCCATTCGCCCTCAAGGCGATGGGGAAGTGAGCCGCGCGCAGCCTCCTAGAACAGTGAACTCACCCGCGGCCCCGACACGAACAGGCGGGGCTGCGACCGGCGCACCATCCACAGGTTGATCGTCGCCAGGGCCAGCACCACGGCGGCGCCCGCCTGATGGAGCCCGCCCAGCCACATCGGCACCGCGTGGATCAGGGTGATCACGCCCAGGGCGGCCTGCAGCCACAGGGCGACCGCCACGGCGAAGGCGCTCGTCCCCAGCCCCTCGGCCAGTCGCCAGCGCCAGGCCTGCACCGCATAGACCGTGCCCCCGATCAGCAGCCCATAGGCCCACAGGCGGTGATTGAACTGCACCAGCGCCTGGTCATGCAGGAAAGCCAGGCCGCCCTTGCTCCACTCCACCGGCGGCAGGACAGCGCCGTTCATCAGCGGCCAGTCGGTATAGACGAAGCCGGCCTTGGCTCCCGCCACCAGCCCGCCCAGCAGGCACTGGATGAAGACCGCGCCCAGCAGCAGGCCGGCGCCCCGGCTCCAGCCCTCGGGCGATCGGGAATGCTCCTCCCCGTTCCAGGCCTCCAGCCCGGTCCAGATCAGACCCATGAAGATGATCAGGGCCAGCCCCAGATGGGTCGCCAGCCGCTCGGGGGCCACGTCGATCCGCTCGCTCAGCCCGCTGGTCACCATCCACCAGCCGATCAGTCCCTGCAGCCCACCCAGGGCCAGCAGGACCACGCAGCGCCCGATCAGCCGCCGCGGCAGCTTCCGGAACGCAAGGAAGATCAGGAAGGGCGCGGCGAAGACGCCGCCGATCAGCCGCCCCAGAACCCGATGGAACCACTCCCAGAAGAAGATGCCCTTGAACTCGTCCAGGCTCATCCCGGCATTGACCTGCTGGTACTGCGGGATGGCCTTGTACTTCTCGAAGGCCTCCATCCAGTCGGCGTGACTGAACGGCGGCAGCGCGCCCATGATCGGCTTCCACTCGGTGATCGACAGGCCCGAGCCCGTCAGGCGGGTCACGCCGCCGACGACGACCATGGCGAACACCATCGCCGCCACCAGCCAGAGCCAGATCGCCACCGACCGGCTCTGATCCCTTCCGCCAAAACGCTTCATTCGACGCCTGCCGTTCCGAACGTTACACTGCCCGACACGAAACTCGCCGCGTCCGGACCTGTGCGGTATGCCCGTGCACGAAGGCGAGAGCGAGTCGCTTTTCGGCGCATCGTCGCCGCATGGGGAGAGGCCGTTTGCAACACGCCGATATCGTCACCGCCCTCGTGGCCGCCTTCGCCCTGGCCTGGCTGGCGGATCTGCTGACCGGCCGCAGGGGCCTGTTCGCCACCTCGCTGGTCTCGGGCACGGGCGCGGTCGCCGGCGCCTTCCTCGCGGTGCGGGTGTTCGGGGCCTACACCATGGACGAATGGGGCTGGGTCCTGTGGTCCCTGATCGGTTCGGTGATCGCCCTGGTCGCCTTCTTCCTCTTCCGCAGCAAACGCTGATGAACGGCAGCACGCGACGGTTCATCGCCATGCTGGGCGTTCTGGCCTTCCTGGTCTTCTGGATCTGGGGCGTCATCGCCCTGCGCGGCCTGTTCAGGCCCGGCATGCTACTGGACCTGCTCTTCTTCGCCATCGGCGGCATCGGCTGGGGCGTGCCCCTCTACCCGCTGTTCAAATGGGCCGAGAGCGGCAAGGACTGACGCCCCGCTCAGGAGCGGGGATCGATCACGGCGCAGGTCGAGTGGCCCAATTGCAAAGGGGCCGTCCGAAGACGACCCCTTCAACCAACCGATTTTCTTTCGAAAATGGTCGGAGCGACAGGATTCGAACCTGCGACCCCTTGACCCCCAGTCAAGTGCGCTACCAGGCTGCGCCACGCTCCGAGAGGCGCTCCCTATAGACGGCGTCGCGCGTCGCGCAAACCCAAAAAAGCAGCTGTCACGCCGATCGCGAAAGCGCCGCCTCCAGACGCGCCTTGGCGCCCTCCAGCTGGGCCAGCACCTGACGCAGGCGGACCGTGGAGACGGGCGCGGTCGTCGACGGGGCGACCGCCGGCGCGGGGGAGGCCTCGATCGCGACGCCCTCGGGCTCGAAGCTGACCACGCCCTCCGGGTCGCCCCAGGCGGCGATCCGCTTGATCCCCTGTTCCTTGTACAGCCGCTGCACGCCCTTGATGGTCATGCCCTCGTCGTGCAGCAGCCGCTTCACGGCCTTGAGCACCACCAGGTCCTGCGGCCGGTAGAAGCGTCGGCCGCCCGCCCGCTTCAGCGGCGAAACGAAGGTGAACTTTGTCTCCCAGAAGCGCAGGACATGCTGGGGCGCGCCGATTTCATCGGCGGCCTCCGAGATCGTCCGGAACGCGTTCGGGCTCTTGGCCATGCCGCGGATCAGGCGTCCACGACGGCGTCGTGCACCCGGCCCTTCATGATCTGGGAGGCGCGGAAGCTGATGACCCGACGCGGGTTGATCGCCGCCGGCTCGCCCGTCTTCGGATTGCGGCCCATGCGGGCGCGCTTCTCACGCACCTGGAACACGCCGAAGCCGGACAGTTTCACGGTCTCGCCGCGCTCCAGCGACTCGACGATCAGCTCCAGGGTCCGTTCGACCATGGTCGAGCATTCCTGGCGCGACAGTCCCACCTCTTCGTGGACGGCCTCGCAAAGATCGGCGCGGGTCAGGGTCTGCGTCACTCACTCCCCCTCAATCGTCAGTGCGGGGTCCATAAAAGGGCAAGCGTCGTCAAATGGAAAGCCGAAATCGCGTTACAGACGAATCGCGCAGGCGCCCCAGGTCAGACCGCCGCCCATCGCTTCCATCACCACCAGATCGCCGCGCTTGATCCGGCCGTCCCTGATAGCGGCGTCCAGGGCGAGCGGGATCGAGGCGGCCGAGGTGTTGGCGTGCAGGGCCACCGTCGAGATGACCTTGTTCTCATCCAGCCCCAGACGCTCGCCGACGCCGCGGATGATGCGCTGATTGGCCTGATGGGGCACGAACCAGTCCACGTCGGGCACCGTGATCCCCGAGGCGTCGCAGGCGGCGGTGATGGCTTCGGCGATGTTGATGACCGCATGGCGGAACACCTGGTTGCCGGCCATGCGCAGGTGGCCGACCGTTCCGGTCGTCGCCGGACCGCCGTCCACATAGAGAAGATCGGTCTTCGACCCGTCGCAACGCAGCGCGAAGCCCAGCAGGCCGGTGTCGGCCTTGGTCCCCTGCCCTTCGCGCGGCTCGACCACCAGCGCCCCGGCGCCGTCGCCGAACAGCACGCAGGTCGTGCGGTCCGTCCAGTCCATTAGCCGGGTCATTTCCTCGGCGCCGATGACCAGGGCGCATTTGGCCAGGCCGCGGGCCACGAAGCCGTCGGCGACGCTCAGCGCATAGACGAAACCCGAGCAGACAGCCTGGACGTCGAAGGCGATGCCCACCGGCGCGCCCAGCTTGCGCTGGACGATCGAGGCCGTCGCCGGGAAGGTCATGTCGGGCGTGGTGGTCGCGACGATGATCAGATCGACGTCGGCCGCCGACTTCCCGGCGTCGATCAGGGCGCGCTTCGCCGCCTCGACCGCCAGATCGCTGGTCGGCTGATCGTCCCGCGCCTTGTGGCGCTGCTTGATCCCGGTGCGTTCCTGGATCCACTCGTCGGAGGTGTCGACGGTGACAGCAAGGTCGGCGTTGGTGACGACCTGCTCCGGAAGGTAGGAACCGACGCCGGTGACGGCGCTGCGGATGACGCTCACTGGGAAGACTCCTTGGCCGTGTCCGCATCCGGTGCGGGCGGCTGTTCAAGCACCGTGGTCAGGCGCTGCAGCTTGGCGCCGACCTTGGTCATATAGTCGCTGCGGGCCAGATCGACGGCGATGCGAATGGCCGCGCCGAACCCGTCGGGCGTCGCGCCGCCGTGGCTCTTCACCACAATGCCGTTCAGGCCCAGCAGAGGGCCGCCGTTGATGGCGTTCGGGTCGATCCGGGCGCTCATCCGCTTCAGCGCCGCATAGGCCAGGGCCGCGCCGGCCTTGGCCAGCAGGCTGGACGTCAGCGCATCCCGGGTCAGTCCGCCGATGAATTTGGCGACGCCTTCGGCCGTCTTCAGGGCGATGTTGCCGGTGAAGCCGTCGGTGACGACCACATCGACCGTTCCCTTGGCGATGTCGTCGCCCTCGACAAAGCCGTGATAGCTCAGGCCGAGGCCGCCCTCGCGGAGCAGCCGGGCCGCCTCGCGGACCTCCTCGTGGCCCTTCATGTCCTCCGAGCCGACGTTCAGAACGCCGACCGTCGGCCGGGCGACGCCGTGGACCGCGGTCATGAAGGCCTCGCCCATGATGGCGAACTCGACCAGTTGGGCCGCGTCGCTCTCGACATTGGCGCCGACGTCCAGAACCGCCGTGACGCCGCGCTTCGTCGGCCAGCTGGCGACGATGGCGGGACGCTCCAGCCCCGGCGCGGACATGCGCAGGATCAGCTTGGAGATGGCCATCAGGGCGCCGGTATTGCCCGCGGACACGACCGCGGCCGCCTCACCGGTCTTCACGGCCTCGATCGCATTCCAGAGACTGGAGCCCTTGCCCCGACGCATCGCCGTGGCCGGCTTCTCGTCCATGGACACGACCTTGTCGGTGTGTCGGACCTCGAACAGGTCATCCGGCAGGCCGCAACGGGTGATCTCGGCGCGAATCGCGGCCTCGTCGCCGTTCAGCAGAAAGCGAACGCCGTCTCCGCCATGCCGTTTCCGGTATTCGGCAATGCCGCCGACCACGACCGGCGGGCCGTGATCCCCGCCCATGGCGTCAAGCGAGATCAGAACTGGGGAAGGCAAGCCGCTACGACTCCGTCGCGCCGGAAGCCTCGGCGCTGGTCAGGCGCGACGATAGCGCCGCGCGGAGGGGATGCAACCGGGCGGACGCGGCGTCAACCTTCGTCGGACGGGCGAAGCGTCTTCAGAACGGCGAAGGGCGAGATTTCGGCGGGCTCCGGCGGCTGCACAAACTCGGCGCCGGGCTTGCGCGGGAACGGGTCCAGCCGCAGCGCCAGTTGCTCGACGACGTACTGCCCCAGATCGATCTGGCCGTCCTCGACCACGTCCGGCGATTCGTCCTCCAGGGTGATGACGATCTCGTCGCTCTCCTCATCGACCGGCTCGGCGAGATGGACGACGAATCCGTCGTCGATGCTCAGGGGCAGCGGCTCCAGGGTGATTCCACAGGTCTGGGCCAGCTCCGCGCGCACCCGGCCGGCCAGGGTCCAGCCGGTCGCCGTGGGCGTCAGATCGACGTCGGCCTCGACGGCCTGCAGCGACGCCAGGTCCAGCGCCCTGGCGATACGGCGCAGGGCCTCGACGTCCGGCTTCAGGGTGCGCTTCACCCCCGTGCCGATCTGGTGAAGGCGAACAGGCTCGCTGTAGGGCAGTTCGGGAACGGTCATGCCTTCACCTCCGCCCAGTCGGGGGCCGTCATCACGTCACCCAGCGATTGGGCCGCCAGCCGCGCCCGGCTGTCCAGGGCGTAGGCCGCCAGGGCCGCGCCGTCCGTCGTCGCCTCGCTTTCCAGCACATTGCGCGCCAGGCGTTCAGCCAGCAGACCGGCGTCCGCCGCCTTCAGCGGGGCTTCATACGCCGACATCCGGCCATAGAGGGACTCGCCCAGCTTGCGCATCTTCTTGCCCACCGACACGTCGCCGACGCCGAGCTCGCGCAGGGTGTGGTCCAGCGCCGAAACATAGGTGTCGAACAGTTGCTGGCCGGCGTCCGCGCCCTGCTCGGTCCCCTCCTCCTTCAGGCGAAGGGTCAGCAACAGCATGTGCAGGGTGTACAGCTCGAAGCGGGCGTCGATCCGGTCGGCGACCCCGAGCGTGGTGTAGAAGCGCGGATTGCGCGCCTGACGCACGACCTGTTCATACAGGCCGTCGCCGACACGTTCGCGTCGCAGGGATCGGAGAAGATTCTGAAGCATGTTTCACGGCCCCTTTTCCGCCGCGCCGTTGAACTAAGGCTCGGCTCCGGTTAGGTCAAAGACCTTGTTTTGTCGCAGGCGCCGCCAATGCTCCGTTCGAAGCTTCTCCTCGCCGCCGTTTCGGCCACCATCCTGACCGCCGGATGCGCTCCCGTCGTGGGCCAGAACGGCTTCCAGGCCATTGATGCGCGGCCGACCGACATCGTCGCCGGCACGGACACCCGTGAAACGGTCCTGACCAAGCTGGGCTCGCCGTCGACCACCTCGGCCTTCGAGAGCGACACCATCTGGTACTACGTCAGCCAGGTGACCGAGAAATACACCTACAACGTCGCCCGCGTGACCCAGCGCAGCGTGACCGAGATCACCTTCAACGACGCCGGCCAGGTCGCCAGCGTCCGGACCCTCGGCCTCGCGGACGGCGAGACGATCGCGATGAACGGGCGCGAGACCCCGACGCGCGGCCGCCAGCTGACCATTCTCGAACAGCTGCTCGGCAACGTGGCGCGCGGCCAGCTGCCGCGCACCGAGGAAGACGTCCCCGGACAACGCCGCCCGGACTAGGATTTCGGGCCCGACGGAAGCTGAAAGGCCCCGGAGAGCGATCTCCGGGGCCTTTCTTGTTGGAGGCGTGGGAAGTGATTGACGGTTGGCGGCTGAAGGCTCCCGGCGACCTGCGGCGCTCTTCCGTTGGACCCAGCTCCGCCCCCCCGTCACCGGTCACCGTCCTGCTCCGGGAGGCAAAAGGGCGACGCCGTTTCCGGCGCCGCCCTCAAGCTCGATGCAACAGTCCGATCAGCCGATCTTGCCGCTCGCCAGCACCGCCAGCAGAAGCAGGGCGACGATGTTGGTGATCTTGATCATCGGGTTCACCGCCGGACCGGAGGTGTCCTTGTAGGGGTCGCCCACCGTATCGCCGGTGACCGACGCCTTGTGCGCCTCCGAGCCCTTGCCGTGGACGACGCCGTTCTTGTCGGTGAAGCCCTCTTCAATGACCTTCTTGGCGTTGTCCCAGGCCCCGCCGCCGGAGGTCATCGAGATGGCCACGAACAGGCCGGTCACGATCACGCCCATCAGCATGGCGCCCAGGGCGGCGAAGGCGTTGGCCTTCTCCGGCTGGATGAACAGGATGACCGTGAACAGCACGATCGGCGACAGCACCGGCAGCAGCGACGGCACGATCATCTCCCGGATCGCCGCGCTGGTCAGGATGTCGACGGCCTTGCCGTACTCGGGCTTGACCTGACCGGTCATGATGCCCGGGTTCTCCCGGAACTGGCGACGCACCTCGGCCACGACCGATTCCGCGGCCCGACCGACCGCGGTCATCGACAGCCCCCCGAACAGGAAGGGCAGAAGCCCCCCGAACAGCAGGCCGACGACGACATAGGGGTTGGACAGGTCGAAGGTGACCGTCCCCATGCCCTCGAAGAAGGTCCCCGCCGCCTGGGCAGGCTCGGAGAAGAACTTCAGGTCCTCGGTATAGGCGGCGAACAACACCAGGGCGCCGAGCCCGGCCGAACCGATGGCATAGCCCTTGGTCACGGCCTTGGTCGTGTTGCCCACGGCGTCCAGCGCGTCGGTCGAGTGCCGGACTTCCGGCGGCAGACCGGCCATCTCGGCGATCCCGCCCGCGTTGTCCGTCACCGGACCGAAGGCGTCCAGCGCCACGATCATCCCCGCCACGCCCAGCATGGTCGTGGTGGCGATGGCGATGCCGAACAGGCCGGCCAGCTGATAGGTGACGACGATGCCGACGATGATGGTCAGCGCCGGCAGGGCGGTGGACTCGAGGGACATGGCCAGGCCCTGGATGACGTTGGTGCCGTGTCCGGACACCGAGGCGTTGGCCACCGACTTCACCGGCCGGAAGCCCGTGCCGGTGTAGTACTCCGTGATCACCACGATCGCGGCGGTGACCACCAGGCCCACCACGCCGGACCAGAACAGCGACATCGAGCTGATGACCAGTCCGCCGGAGGTGGTGACGCTGGCCGGCGCGATCTGGTCAATGATCCACCAGACCGCCCCGACCGACAGCACGCCGGTGACGATCAGCCCCTGGTACAGGGCGCCCATGATGTTGTTCGACTTGCCCAGACGGACAAAGAAGCTGCCGATGATCGAGGTGACGATGCAGATGGCGCAGATGGCCAGCGGCAGCAGCATCATGGCCCCGACATAGTCGGTCCCGCGGAAGAAGATGGCGGCCAGCACCATCGTCGCCACCGTGGTCACCGCATAGGTCTCGAACAGGTCGGCGGCCATGCCGGCGCAGTCGCCGACGTTGTCGCCCACATTGTCGGCGATGGTGGCGGCGTTGCGGGGGTCATCCTCGGGGATGCCCGCCTCGACCTTGCCCACCATGTCGCCGCCGACATCGGCGCCCTTGGTGAAGATGCCGCCGCCCAGACGGGCGAAGATGGAGATCAGCGAGGCGCCGAAGCCCAGGGCGACCAGACCATCGATGACGTGACGGTCGGTGGCGTCCATGCCCAGCCCCAGAGTCATGAAGGCATAGTAGCCCGCCACGCCCAGCAGGGCGCCGCCGGCCACGAACATCCCGGTGATGGCGCCCGAGCGGAAGGCGAGATCCAGCCCCTTCGACAGGCCCTCCGACGCCGCCTGCGCGGTGCGGACGTTGGCCCGGACCGAGATCAGCATGCCGGCGAAGCCGGCGGCCCCGGACAGGACCGCGCCGATCAGGAAACCGATCGCGGCCCACGGGCCGATCAGCAGCCAGGCGGCGATCAGGATGACGACCCCGACGATGCCGATGGTCGTGTACTGGCGGCGCAGATAGGCGGAGGCCCCCTCCTGGATGGCCGCCGCAATTTCACGCATGCGGTCGTTGCCGGTGGGAGCTTTCATCAAGGCGGCCGTCTGGATCGCTCCGTAGAGAATCCCCAGACCGCCTGCGGCTATGACAAGCCACAGATAGTTAGACATGGCGTTTCCAAACCCTGTGTGTAGGGCGCCCGGACCCTTGGCGCGGCGGGCGTTTTCGCCTCTCTCCGCCTTCCGGTCCCCCCGTGCGCGAACGGTCGCCTCAAGGGCGACCCTTGGGGATAACGGATGGAAGCCTGCCAAATGCGTCGGAGTGACGCAACGGGGTAAGGTGAACGTTGTTAGCTTGCGCGAAGCCCGGTCCGCCAGCGCGGAGCCTGGCTGATGATCTCGACCCGGCGGACCGAGCCGCGGCCGCAGATCGAGCCGGCGGCGCGGATCAGGCTGGCCGACATGGCGGCGCCGTCGATCCGGGTCCAGTCATCGGCGACGGTGAAGGGGGTGCGGTGCGCGGCGCGGACCAGGGCGTCCCGGAGATAGGCTTCCTTGCCCCGCATCGACTCCACCGTGGCCGAACCGCCGAGGTGGAGGCGCATCGAGACGAAGACGTAGTTCCGCAGCCGCCCCTCCGCGATCACCGGCAGGCCGACGCCCGAGATGTTCACCGACGGCGCTGAATCCGGCGCGTCCTCGGAGGCCACGGCGGTCGACGCCGCGGCGGCGGCGGGCATGACGGCGGCGGCAGTGAGGAGGTCGCGACGGCGCATGCTCGGGCTTTAGCAGCCACGCCTTGAGATTTCGTTGCGTCGCGGCGGATCAGCGGTGGCTGAAGCCCGGGGTGGCGATCTCGACCGGCTTCCCGCCATGCCGGACCGTGACGCCGCGCCCCTCCGTCACCCGGCCGATGCAGGTCAGCCAGATATGGCGGCGTTCCGCCTCCCGCCGCAGGGCGGCCTCATCCCGCGCCGGGGCGGTGAAGGCGATTTCATAGTCGTCGCCGCCGGTCGCCAGACGGACCAGGGCCGCTTCCTCGTCCACGCGGGTCGAGAACCAGGCCTGCCCGGCCGGCGACAGGGGCGTGACCTCCAGGTCGATGTCCAGCCCCACCTCACTCGCCTCGGCGATATGGCCCAGATCCGCGATCAGGCCGTCGGAGACATCGAGGGCGGCGGTCGCCGTCTCGCGGATCACCTCGGAGAAGGTCAGCCGGGGCGTGGGCGCGCGGTAGTGGTCCACCAGCGCCGCAAGCCGCTCGGGCGCCAGCACCAGCTTCTCCTGCGCCGCCTGCAGGCCCAGCCAGCCGTCGCCGATGAAGCCGGTCACGAACACCAGGTCCCCCGGCCGGGCGCCGGCCCGGCCCACGGTCCGCCCCCTGGGCGTCCAGCCCATCAGGGTGGCCGAGAAGGTCGCGGGCCCGGGCGTCACAACGGTGTCGCCGCCCAGAAGGGAGACGCCGAACGTCTTCTGGTCCCGGGCCAGCCCCTCGACGAACAACTGGCGCTCGGGCCAGCCGCAGCGCTCGGACCAGCCGCACGCCAGCAGATAGCCGAACGGCTCTGCGCCCTTGGCCGCGAGATCCGACAGGTTCACCCGCAGCAGCTTCTGGGCCACCGTGTCGAGCGGATCGGTCGGCAGGAAATGGACGCCTTCGACGATGGCGTCCTTGGTCAGGACCAGATCATGGCCGGGGTGGCCGGGCAGGACCGCGACGTCGTCACGAAGCTCCCGGCCCCACTCGGGATGGGCCAGGGGCGCGAACAGCCGCCGGATCGTCTCGAACTCACCGGCGACGTCGATCGCGGGCATGCGGGCTAGCCGCGGACGTCCCGGGCGACGCCGTCCAGCGCCGCATTGACGAATTTGGCCTCCGAGTCGTCGAAGAAGGCCTTCGCCAGCTCGACATACTCGTCGATGATGATCTCCTTGGGCACGTCACGGCTGGCCGTGAGCTCCCAGACGCCGGCGCGCAGCAGGGCGCGCAGGGTCGAGTCGAGACGCTCCATCCGCCAGTTGGACGCCAGACGGGCCTTCACGGCCTCGTCGATCTCGCGCTGCTGCCCCACCACACCGCGAACGATGTCGGCGAAATAGCCTTCATCCGCCTCGGCGAGGGGCTGGCCCTCGATATCGGCGTCGAAGCGATGGTTCGAGAACTCGGTGATGACGGTGTCGACCCCCTCCCCGGCCAGCTCCATCTGGTAGAGCGCCTGGACGGCGGCGAGGCGGGCGACGGTGCGGGCCCGACGCTGACGCGAGGTCAGGGCCGGCTCGGCGCGGGACTTTTCGGCCTCGGCGAGTTGCTCGAGGACGGATTTGAGGCTGTTCGGTTCGGTCACGCGCCCAGTCCTACGCGCAGGCGCTTGCGCAAGGCAATGAGGTCGAGCGCGGCGCGGGCGGCGCCGCCGCCCTTGTCGCCCTCGCTGCGGCGGGCGCGGGCCCAGGCCTGGTCCTCATCCTCGGTGGTGAGGATGCCGTTGCCGATGGCCAGCCCCTTGAGTCCCAGCTGGGTGATTCCGGCGGCCGACTGATCCGACACGATCTCGAAATGATAGGTCTCACCGCGGATCACCGTCCCCAGCGCGACATAGCCGTCGTAGCGCGGAGCGGTCGGGAAACGGCCGGCCTCCTCGGCCATGGCGATCACGGTCGGCACTTCGAGCGCGCCCGGAACCGAGACCACATCGAACTCGACGCCTTGCGCGCGCAGGACGTCCGTCGCCCCGTCCAGCAGGGCGTCGGCCAGTTCATCATAGAAACGCGCCTCGACGACGAGAACGCGGGTGGGGGTCGTTACGATTGGTCTTCTCCATCCATGTCGCGCCAGCCGACGATGCGCAGGCCGTAGCCGTCAAGCGCGGTGGGATTGGGGCGGGTCGAGCTCATCACGATCATGTCGCGCACGCCGAGGTCCAGCAGGATCTGGGCGCCGACGCCGTAGTTGCGCAGCGACCGGTCGACGGCTTTCGGCTTTTCGACCCCGGCCAGACGCTCGGCCAGACCCTGCAGGTCCGGGTCGCGCAGGAAGACGGTGACGCCCGCCCCGTCATGGCCGCTGATCGCCTTGAGCGCCTGCGGGATATAGCTCTGACGCGCCTCGACGTGGCCCAGCAGATCGGCGGCGAAATCCACCTGATGCATGCGCACCAGGGTCGGCTTGCCCGGCTCGATCTTGCCATGGACGAGGGCGACGTGCTCGTTCCCCTCGATGGTGTTCCTGTAGAGCATCAGCCGGAACGGACCGCCGTGGACGCTCTCGAAGGGCGTATCCATGACCCGTTCGACGAACCGTTCGGTGCGGCGGCGATAGGCGATCAGGTCGGCGATGGTGCCGATCTTCAGTCCGTGCAGCTGGGCGAAGGCGATCAGGTCCGGCATGCGGGCCATCTCGCCGTCGTCCTTGATGATCTCGCAGATCACGGCGGCCGGGGTCAGGCCGGCCATGCGGCTGATGTCCACCGAGGCCTCGGTGTGACCGGCGCGGACCAGAACGCCGCCGTCGCGGGCGACCAGCGGGAAGATATGGCCGGGCGTGACGATGTCGTCGACCGTCCTTGTGGGGTCCGTGGCGACCTGGATGGTGCGCGAGCGGTCCGCGGCCGAGATGCCGGTGGTGACGCCGTCCTTCGCCTCGATCGAGACGGTGAAGGCGGTCTTCATGCTCTCGCGGTTGTCGGCGGCCATCGGGGGCAGGCGCAGCTGGCGGGCGCGGTCGCCGGTCAGGGCGAGGCAGACCAGGCCGCGGGCCTGTTTGATCATGAAGTTGATCTGGTCCGGCGTGGCGAACTGGGCCGGAATGATGATGTCGCCCTCGTTCTCGCGATCCTCGGCGTCGACGAGGATGTAGGGCTTGCCGTTGCGGGCGTCCTCGAGGATGTCCTCGATGGGGCTGATCGGGCTGTCATTCATGTTTGCGGCTGCCGTTTGCATCAGGCCGTCTCCTGCCACCGCGCGAGGTATCGCGCCAGCATGTCAATCTCGAGATTCACGGCCTCGCCGGCTTTCAGGCCGCCGAGCGTGGTCGCGTCCCACGTATGGGGAATGATGTTGAGGCCGAAAACCTGACCCTCGACCGCGTTCACGGTCAGGGAAACGCCGTCGACCGTGATCGAGCCCTTGGGCGCGATGAAGCGGTGCAACGGGGCCGGCGCTTCGATCTCGATGCGGTGCGAGCCGCCTTCCGGTGTGATCGAGACCACCTTGCCGAGCCCGTCGACATGGCCCGAGACGATGTGGCCGCCCAGTTCGTCGCCCAGTTTGGCGGCGCGCTCCAGATTGACCCGATGGCCTTCGGCCCAGTCGCCGAGATTGGTCTTCGACAGGGTCTCGCCTGAAACCTCGACCGCGAACCAGCCGGGCCCTTTTTCGGTGACGGTGAGGCAGCAGCCCGCGTGGCTGATGGAGGCGCCCAGATCGATGGTCGCCGTGTCCCAGGCCGTCTCGACCTCATAGCGGCGGTCGCGGGCGGTCTGCTCGACCTTCCGGACACGGCCGATGTCGGTGACGATTCCGGTGAACATTCAGGCGGCCTTGGGCGAAAAAAACAGAGTACGGTGAGTCCGGTCAGTCCGACCCGGGCGAAACATCGTAGCGTTCCCACAGATCGTCGCCGACCGGTTCGACGGACAGACGCCGGAACTTGGGGGCGTCGGCCAGCTTCGCAAGGGTCAGGGCGGCCACGCAGGGCAATCCGTCACCGCCCAGGAGGATCGGCGCCCGGAACCAATCGATCCGGTTCACCAGACCGGCGCGCAGGAAGGCGGCGGCGACCTGCCCTCCCCCTTCGATCAGCACGGACGCCGCGCCGGCCTTGGCAATGGCGGCCAGAGCGGCGACGGGTGACGGCCGGCCGTCCTCGGCCGCGACGCCCTCGACACGGGCGGTTCCGACAGGCGCGGGCTCCGACACGGTGAGAATCAGGGTGTCGCCGGACGCCACCTTCGCCGTCGCGGGCGTGCGCAGGGTGCTGTCCAGCACCACGCGCAGGGGCTGGTCCACCGGACGGCCCGGCAGGCGGGCGGTCAGTTCGGGATCATCCGCCAGAACGGTGCCGACGCCGACGAGGATGGCGTCATGGGCGGCGCGCAGGCGATGGCCTTCCAGCCGCGCCGCCTCGCCGGTGATCCATTTCGACTCGCCCGAGCCGGTCGCGATCCGCCCGTCGAGGGAGGTCGCGAGTTTAAGGGTGACGGACGGGCGCATCAGCGGCCGCCGGTCTCGTCGTCCAGACCCTCATCGCCGAGGAAGCGGGCGAAATCGCCGGTGTGGCGGAAGTCCTTGTAGACCGAGGCGTAGCGGACGTAGGCCACCTCATCCACCGACTTCAGGGCCTTCATGATGAAGTCGCCGACGGTCGAGGACTGGATCTCGGTCTCGCCCAGGCTTTCCAACTGGCGGGTGATCCGGCTGACCAGCTGTTCGATCTGCTCGGGCTGGACCGGACGCTTGCGCAGGGCGATGCCCAGCGAACGCTCCAGCTTGTCCCGGTCGAACGGCGTGCGGCGGCCGTTGCGCTTGAGGATGACCAGCTCGCGCAGCTGGACCCGCTCGAAGGTCGTGAAGCGCCCGTTGCACTGCGGGCAGGACCGGCGGCGACGGATGGCCGCGCCGTCATCCGACGGTCGGCTGTCCTTCACCTGGGTGTCCGGGTTTCCGCAGAAGGGGCACTTCATGTGCGTCTTATCCGTAGATCGGGAAGCGGGCGGTCAGTTCACGCACCTGGGCGGCGACCGAGGCGACCACGGCCGGATCGGCCTCGTCCCCGCCGTTCATCGAGGACACCACGTCGGCGATCCAGTGGCCGATCTGCTCGAACTCGGCCACGCCGAAGCCGCGCGTCGTGCCCGCCGGGGTGCCGAGGCGGACGCCCGAGGTGACGGTGAAGGGCGCGGTGTCGAACGGCACGCCGTTCTTGTTGCAGGTCATCAGGGCCGCCTCAAGCTGGTGCTCGGTGGCCTTGCCGGTGACGCCCTTGGGCCGCAGGTCGACCAGCATCAGGTGGCTGTCGGTGCCGCCCGAGACGATGGCCAGGCCGCGGTCGATCAGCACGGCCGACAGGGCCCGGGCGTTCTTCACGACCTGCTGGGCGTAGAGCTTGAACTCGGGCTTGAGCGCTTCACCGAAGGCGACGGCCTTGGCGGCGATGACATGCTCCAGCGGGCCGCCCTGCAGGCCGGGGAAGACCGCCGAGTTGATCTTCTTGCCCAGGTCGGCGTCGCGCGACAGGATCATGCCGCCGCGCGGACCGCGCAGGGTCTTGTGGGTCGTGGTGGTGACGACGTCGGCGTAGGGGATCGGGTCCGGATAGACGCCGCCGGCGATCAGGCCCGCATAGTGGGCCATGTCGACCATGAGGTACGCGCCGACGCTGTCCGCGATCTCGCGGAAGCGCTTGAAATCAATCTGGCGGCTGTAAGCCGAGGCGCCGGCCAGGATCAGCTTGGGCTTCTCACGCTCGGCCATCTCGGCGACGTGGTCATAGTCGATGAGGTGGGTGTCCTCAGTGACCTTGTAGGTCACGGGGCGGAACCACTTGCCCGACTGGTTGGCCGGCGAACCGTGGGTCAGGTGGCCGCCGCAGGCCAGGTCCATGCCCAGGAAGGTGTCGCCCGGCTGCAGCAGGGTGAAGAAGACGGCCTGGTTGGCCTGGGCGCCCGAGTGCGGCTGGACGTTGGCGAAGGCCGCGCCGAACAGTTCCTTGGCGCGCTCGCGGGCCAGGTCCTCGGTGACGTCCACATACTCGCAGCCGCCGTAGTAGCGGCGCCCCGGATAGCCCTCGGCGTATTTGTTGGTCAGGACGGACCCTTGCGCGTCCAGCACCGCCTTCGAGACGATGTTCTCGGACGCGATCAGCTCGATCTGCTCCTGCTGACGGCCCAGCTCACCCTGGATGCCCTTGAAGATATCCGGATCGGCGTCGGCGAGGGACTTGGAGAAGTAGTCGGCGTGGGTGAAGGCGGTCACTGGGAATCCCCGGAATTTGGCGGCGCTCCATTTAGGCCCGTGAGGGGGCAACCACAACATCTTGTGGTCAGGGGGCCAGAGTAACCGTCATTCACCCGGACTATCGCGTGGCCAGCGTCCGCTTCAGCTTGGCCAGGGCGACCCGCTTGAGACCTTCCGGCTCATTGACGGGGCCCATGGCCGAGACCTCGCGTCCGGTGGCGACGTGGATGGCCGAGCATTTCAGCCAGGGGCCGTTGCGGGTCAGTTCGAAGATGACCTCGCCCGGATCGTCGCTCATGCCCCTGCCCTTTCGTTCGGCCGCAGTGTGAAGGGCCGGCGCGGCCCGTCAACCGCGCAGCTGCCAGACCCCGGCGGGCGTCGGGCGGAGGGAGCCGAAATCCGGGACCTCGAGGGCGGCGATCTGCGTCAGGCGGGTGCGCGGCAGGCTGGCCCGCCCGGGGTCGCCGATCAGGACCGACAGCCCCGCGTCCCGGCACCGTTGCAGGAAGGGCAAGCTCCGGCGGGCCAGGGCGCGGCTGTAGAAGACGTCCCCGGCCAGCACGACCTCGACGGCGGGCGGCGCGCCGTCCAGCAGGTCGGCGCACAGGGTCTCGACCGCGACGCCGTTGGCCTCGGCGTTCAGCTGCGTGGCGCCGAGGGCGTGCGGGTCGATGTCCACGGCGAGGACGGAGGCGGCGCCCGCCTTCAGGGCCGCGATTCCGACCAGCCCCGACCCGCAGCCGAGGTCGAGCACGCGACGGCCCGCGACGGCTTCCGGATGAGCCCTGAGCCAGACCACCAGCGCGGCGCCCCCGCCCCAGGCGTACGCCCAGTAGGGCGCGGGCGCGTCCTCACCGGCGGACAGCCGGTCCAGCCCGCTGGTCGCATGGGCCGTGTACAGGCGGATGTCCGGCCGGGCGGGCGCGGGCGTCAGGGTCAGATTGTCGAGGATGAAGCGCCGGACAGCGCCTTCGTCAGCCTCAGGCCGCGGCAGGGCGGCGGACCACGTTGCAGTGGGTCCAGAGCGCGTCCATCGCCTTGACCAGATCGTCCATCATCGCGTCGGTGTGGTTCGGCGACGGGGTGAAGCGCAGGCGCTCCGTGCCCTTGGGGACGGTCGGATAGTTGATCGGCTGGACGTAGACCCCGTGCTGCTCGAGCAGCATGTCCGAGATCATCTTGCAGTGGACCGGGTTGCCCACGTGCACCGGCACGATGTGGCTGACCGAGTCCATGACCGGAATACCGGCGGCGGCGAAGCGGGCCTTCAGGGCGGCGGCGCGCTCCTGATGGGCTTCGCGCAGTTCCGGGTGGGCCTTGAGGTGACGCACCGAAGCCAGGGCGCCGGCGGTCAGGGCGGGCGGCAGGCTGGTGGTGAAGATGAAGCCCGAGGCCCAGCTGCGGATGGCGTCGACGATCACGCTGTCAGCGGCGATATAGCCGCCCATGACGCCGATGGCCTTGCCCAGGGTGCACTCGATGATGTCGATGTCGGCCAGCACGCCGTCACGCTCGGCCACGCCCGCGCCGGTCTGGCCGTAGAGGCCGACGGCGTGGACTTCGTCCAGATAGGTCAGGGCGTTGTACTTCTTCGCCAGGGCGATGGTGCCGGCCAGGTCGGCGATGTCGCCGTCCATCGAATAGACGCTCTCGAAGGCGATCAGCTTGGGCGCATCAGCGGGCGCGGCCTTGAGCAGGGCTTCGAGGTGTTCGAGGTCGTTGTGCGCGAAGATGTGCCGCTCGCCGCCGCCGTGGCGGATGCCCGCGATCATCGAGGCGTGGTTCAGCGAGTCGGAGAAGGTGATCAGGCCCGGCAGGATCTTCTGCAGGGTGGACAGCGCGGCCTCGTTGGCGACGTAGCCCGAGGTGAAGAGCAGCGCGGCTTCCTTCTGGTGCCAGCTGGCCAGCTCGGCTTCCAGGTCCACGGCGGAGCGCGTCGTGCCCGAGATGTTGCGGGTGCCGCCGGCGCCGGCGCCGACCTGATCGATCTCGACCTGCATGGCCTCCAGCACCGCCGGATGCTGGCCCATGCCGAGGTAGTCGTTCGAGCACCAGACCACGACGTCCTGCTCGGTTCCGTCCTCGCGGCGACGCTTCGCCAGCGGGAACTGACCGCGCACGCGCTTGAGGTCGGCGAAGACGCGGTAACGTCCCTCGCCCTTCACCTGCTCAACGGCGGTCTCGAAAGCGGCCTTGTAGTCGAACAACCCTGCGGCTCGTCTGGTCTTTGGCAATTGGCGCGTATGTGCGCCCCCAACCGGCGAAAGTCTATCCGACAGCCGGGTTAAATCGCCGCAACCCGCGAATTGATAACGGTTCTCAGAACTGTTCGTGCGCATGAGCCAGCATCGGCGAACAGATCCTCCCGCGCCTTGAGATGGATCAAGCCTTCGGCAGCTCGTCCAGCTTGCCGCGCAGCATCTGGAGGATGGCCGAGAAGTCGCGGTCGCCGTAGCCGAGGCCGTTGAACATCTGGAACAGGGCTTCGGTCTGGGCGCCCAGCGGGGTCGAGGCGCCGGACTTGGCGGCGGCGTCCTGGGCCAGCTTCAGGTCCTTCAGCATCATGGCGGCGGCGAAACCGCCGTCATAGTTGCGGTTGGACGGGGCGGTCGGCACCGGGCCGGGCCAGGGGTAGTAGGTCGTGGTCGACCAGCTCTGGCCCGAGGACTTGGCGACGATGTCGAACATCTTGACCGGGTCGAGGCCCAGCTTCTCGGCCAGACCGATGGCCTCGCAGGTGCCCAGCATGGTGATGCCGAGGATCATGTTGTTGCAGATCTTGGCCGCCTGCCCCGCCCCGTGGTCGCCGGCGCGGAAGGTGGCGCGGCTCATGGGCTCCAGCGCCGCCTCGATGCGGGCGAACTCCGGCTCGTCGCAACCGACCATGAAGGCCAGCGTCCCGGCGTCCGCCGCCATGGTGCCGCCCGAGACCGGGGCGTCGGCGAAGGCGTAGCCCGCCTCCTTCGCCAAACCCGCGACCTTGCGGGCCGTGTCGACGTCGATGGTCGAGCAGTCCAGCAGCAGGGCCGAGGACGGCGCGGCGCCGATGATCTGCTCCGAATAGACCTTCAGCACGTGCGGCCCGGCGGGCAGCATGGTGATGACGATGTCGGCGCCCTTCACCGCCTCGGCGACCGAGGCGACCGGGGTGCAGCCCGCGGCGGCGGCGCGGTCCAGCGCGGCCTGCGACAGGTCGAAGGCCAGCACCGTGTGCCCGGCCTTGGCCTGATTGGCGGCCATGCCCCCGCCCATGTTGCCCAGACCGATGAAGGCGATGGTGGTGGTCATGGCGCGTCTCCCTTTGATTTTGAGGGAGGGTTAGCGGGGGTCGGCGTGGAAGGCCAGCGCCGCCGTCAGTCCGGCTTGCGGAACCGCAGGGTGAACTGGCTGGTGTGGCCCCGGATCGAGGCGTCGAAGACGTTGGCGGTGCGCGGGTCGTCGTCGTTCCACAGGGCCGCGGCCGCGCCGGCGAACTCGAACCCGGCGGCCTCGACCTCACGAATGACCGTACTCTCGTCGATCCGGTGCAGGGTCTGGGCCACCGACAGGTCGGACCCGTCGACCGCGTGGTGGTCGATGATCACGTAGGAGCCGCCCGGCTTCAGGGCCGCGAAGACCGCCGCATTGACCTTCGCCGCCGTGTCAGCGGGGAAGGGCTGGAGGTGCAGGTCGTGATAGTTCTGGGCGGTAAAGACCAGATCAAGCCCCGCCGGGAAGACCGGGGCGCCGATAGGGCTGTGAACCCCTTCCACATTCGGCAGGGCGTCGGCGGTCGTCAGGGCCTCGCCGTAGGAGGCCTGGAAGCCGATGAACTCGTCCGGTTGCCAGGCCGTGACATGGCCCTCGGGGCCGACGGCGGCGGAGAAGATGCGGGTGAAATAGCCGCCGCCGATGATCATGTCGGCGACCTTCCAGCCCGGGCGGACGCCGGCGAAGTCAACGATCAGCGCCGTCTGTCGGGCCTCGTCGCGGGCCCGGTCCTCATCCGTGCGGATCGGCGAGGCCAGAACGGCGGCGTAGTCGGGGCCGCCGGCGGACGGAAGGGTGCGCACCGGGGTCGGGATCGGCACGGCCTGCTGCGCGAGGGCCGGACCGGTCAGGCCGAGCGCCGCGACCGCGGCGAGGATCAGGGAACGACGCATGGGCTTTCCTCCTGTGATCCCCGTCTCAGCGGGGCTTGCGGAACCGGTAGACGAAGCGGTCGGTGCGACCCCGGATCGAGGCGTCGAAGACGCTCAGGCTGTGGTCGTCGGACGGGACGCGAACAGCGCTGGATTCGCCGTCGAAGACGAAGCCCGCGGCCTCGACCTGACGCCGCAGCTCGGCGGCCTCGATGCGGTGGAGGCTGCCCGACACGGAGATGCCCGCGCCGTCGGCGGCCTGGTGGTCCAGAATGACGTACAGCCCGCCCGGCTTCAGCACCTCGAACACCCGGCGGTTCATGGCCGCCACGTCCACGCCGAACCGGGGGATGGTGAAGTCGTGGTACTCCTCGCCCATGAAGACCACGTCCAGCGGCTGGTCGAAGGTCATGGTCTCCAGCTGGCCGGTGACGCGGCTGGTGTTGGAATAGGTCGAGGCCAGGGTGTCGGCGAAGGCATTCTCGCGGCCCGCCGTCTGGTTCGGCACGAAGGCGTAGACATGGCCGCCGGCGCCGACGACGGGGGCGAACAGACGGGTGAAATAGCCCTCCTCGGGCCGGATGTCGGCGACGGCGTGGCCCGGCTGGAGGTTCATCAGGGCCAGCATGTCGGCGGGCTTGCGCAGCGGGTCGCGAGCGACCTCCTCCGGCAGGCGGCGGTCGTCGGACAGGGCGGCGGCATAGCGCGCTTCAGCCGTCTGACCCGCAGCCGCCGGCGCAGCATGAACCACCGTCCGCTCCGTCGTGTCGCTGGCGATGATGATACAGCCCGACAGGGCGACGGCGCAGGCGACGACGGCGGCGGTTCTCAGCATGAATGACCCCTCAATGGCGCGGCGCAGGCTACGCCTCGCGACGCCCGATGCAAGGGCGTCGCGCGATCAGGGCAGCGGCGTCCAGGCCTCGCCCTCGGGCAGCGGCGCGAACAGGGCGTCCAGGCTCGCATCCGTGACGCCCGACAGATCAGCGGGGGACCATTTCGGCGCATTGTCCTTGTCGACGATGACCGCGCGCACGCCCTCCTGGAAGTCGTGGGTCGAGACCACGCGGCCGCCCAGGGCGAACTCCATCGCCATGTTGTCGGCGAAGCTGTCCATCTTCGCGCCCAGCCGCATCTGACGCAGCGACACCTTCAGAGATTGGGGCGATTTGGTCCTGAGAATCGCCAGCTGGGCCAGCGCCCACTCCGAACCGTCAGCCTCCAGGGCGGCGAAGATCTCCTCGACCGTGTCGAAGGCGAACAGGCGGTCGATGGCCTCCAGATGGGCCTCGATCGGGGCCTCGCCCGGATCATCCTCCAGCCCGTCGGCGACGTCGATCGGATAGGCCGGGTCGGCGGACAGGATGGCGCGGAAGGCCTCCAGCGCATCGGTCGGCAGATAGTGGGTGTGAATGCCCAGGAAGACGGTGTCCGCCGCCTTCAGCCGCGCGCCGGTCAGGGCCAGCCAGACGCCGGTCTGCCCCGGCAGGCGCGGCAGGAACCAGCCGCCGCCCACATCCGGGAACAGGCCGATTCCCGTCTCCGGCATGGCGTAGGTGGTGCGCTCGGTGGCGATGCGGACGGTGGCGGGCTCGGAGATGCCCACGCCGCCGCCCATGACGATGCCGTCCACGATCGCGGTGACCGGCTTGGGATAGTCAAACAACAGGTGGTTGAGCTGGTATTCGGTGCGGAAGAAGGCCCTGGCCTCCGACGCATCCCCTGCCCCGCTCTCGGCGATCATGCGGATGTCGCCGCCGGCGCAGAAGCCGCGCTCGCCCGAGTGATCGATCAGGACGGATTTCACCGTCTCATCCTCTCGCCACGCCAGCAGGGCCGCGATCATGGCGTCGCACATCGGCTTGTTCAGCGCGTGCAGGGCCTTGGGCCGGTTTAGGGTGATGATCCCGACGCCGGAGGAGACGCGGGTGAGGATTTCGGCTTCGTCGGTCATGCGCCGGGATTAGCCGCGAAGATCGAAGACGGGAAGCCCGGCGGCGGTCGCGGCGGCGAGAAGCTCACCGTCACGAGACACGACCGCCGCATCCTGTTCCATGGCCAGCCAGAGGTAACCGGCGTCAAATAGACTCAGGCCCCGGCTGGCCGCGATATGGGCCAAGGCCTGAACACCCTCACGCCCAACCGGAGGCGCTGATACAATCTTGAAGCTGTCGAGAACGGCGAAGGCGCCCGAAAGATCGAAATCCGGTTCACGACGGGTCTGGCGGACAAGCAGATTTCCTATCTCCCATTGGAAAACATGAGGCGCGGTGAGTTCGAAAGTCTCGATGCGATCCAGCAAATCCATGGCGGACGGCGTCGCCTGCGAGGCAAGCAGCCAAGATGCCGCCGCCGAGGCGTCAACGACCAGCTTCGTCACGCGCAATCGCTTTCAGTTGCTCCCACGAGAGAGAGGCCCATTCGGGATCCGGCGCCTGCTTCTCCCGGAAGGCCCGCGCGCGCTCGGCCACACTCGGGGCGCTGGACTGACGCGCGGCAGGCTCGGGCGACAGTCGGGCTATGGCCTTGCCATGACGCGTGATGACGATTACCTCACCGGTCGCCTCCACATTATCGAGGAGGGCCGAGAGGTTGGTCTTGGCTTCGAGAACGCCGACGGTGCGCATGAGAATGTCCTGACCAGATTTCTGGTCAGAATAGCACTCTTTGAAAGCAATGGCGACCACCGCGACCCAAAGGTCAGCTCCCCGGCCTCAGCCTGACCAGCTTGCGGGCGATCTCCAGATTGCGCCCCTCAGGCTGCGGACACTGCATGTGTTCATCACTGGCCCAAGCGAGGTAGGCCGCGACCTCTTCAGCAGTTTCGCGTCTCATCACCTTGCCGATGACGGGCCAGACGTAGGCGTCGTACTCGTCGTTCGGCCCCCAATCGAATACTCCGATGGGGTCCCAGTCGCGCCAGAGAATCTCATGCACCGCCACACCAAGCGGATGCTTGAAACGCTTTGCGACTGGCAGTTCGGTCTTCACTGCCGCATCATCTCCCGCGCGGTGATCACGCGCATGATCTCGTTGGTGCCTTCGAGGATGCGGTGGACGCGCAGGTCGCGGACGATGCGCTCGAGCGGATAGTCCTTCAGATAGCCGTAGCCGCCGTGCAGCTGCAGGGCCTCGTCGGCGATCTGGAAGCAGGCGTCGGTGGTGAACCGCTTGGCCATGGCGCACCATTTGGTCTTTTCCGGGTGACCGGTGTCGATGGCCCAGGCCCCACGCAGGACCATCAGGCGGCAGGCGTCCAGCTGGGTGGCCATGTCGGCCAGCTTGAACTGGGTGTTCTGGAACTCGGCCAGGGCCTTGCCGAACTGCTTGCGGGTCGAGACGTAGTCCTGCGCCGTTTCGAGGGCCAGGCGGGCGCCGCCCAGCGAGCAGGCGGCGATGTTCAGGCGGCCGCCGTCCAGCCCCATCATGGCGTAGCGGAAGCCGTCGCCCTCCTTGCCGAGCAGGTTCTCCGCCGGGATGCGGCAGTCGTCGAAGCTGACGATGGCGGTGGGCTGGGCGTTCCAGCCCATCTTCTTCTCCTGGGCGCCGAACGACAGGCCCGGCGTGCCGAGGTCCACCACGAAGGCCGAGATGCCCCTGGCGCCCGGCTCGCCCGTACGGGCCATGACCACATAGACGTCCGAGGTCCCGGCGCCCGAGATGAAGGCCTTGGAGCCGTTCAGGACGTAGTGGTCGCCGTCACGCACCGCCGTGGTGCGCATGGCGGCGGCGTCGGAGCCCGAACCCGGCTCGGTCAGGCAGTAGCTGGCGATCTTCTCCATCGTCACCAGCGACGGCACATAGCGGGCGCGCAGCTCCGCCGAGCCGAAGCTGTCGATCATCCAGGTCGCCATGTTGTGGATCGAGATGAAGGCGGCGGTGGAGACGTCGCCGCGCGACAGCTCCTCGAAGATCAGCGCCGCCTCGACGCGGCCAAGGGCCATGCCGCCGTGCTCCTCGCCCGTATAGATGCCGCAGAAGCCCATCTCGGCGGCGTGTCGCATGACGTCGACCGGGAAGGTTTTGGTCTCGTCCCACTCGGCGCTGTGCGGGGCCAGTTCAGCCTCGGCGAAGGCGCGGGCGGCGTCCTGGATGGCGCGCTGGTCGTCGGTGAGGGCGAAGTCCATGTGTGTTTCCTCAAGTCTGTCGGCCTCTGACGGGCCGGTTCGCGCCGCTTCTAGCCGAACCCCTCAGCCGTGGGGAGAGGCAGCGGCCCGGTCGTCCGGAGAGCCGCGGAGTGAAGCGTGCTCGTGGATAGTGAGTGGCCACAGCGTCAGCCTCGGACGCATCCGCTCACCATTCACGAGCACGCTTCACCCACGCGGCCGCCTTCACCCGATCGGCCAACGGGTCTAAGAGGCCGCCATGACCCAGCCCTTCCCGCCCGCCGCCTTCCCCTACGCCCGTCCGCGCCGCCTGCGCTCCAGCCCCTGGGTGCGCCGTCTGGTGGCCGAGACCACGCTGACGCCGGCCGATCTGGTCTGGCCGCTGATCGTGCACGACGGCAAGGAAGACCGGGTTCCGGTCGCGTCCATGCCGGGCGTGTCCCGCCTGTCGCCGAAAGCCGCCGCCGAGGCCGCGAAGGAGGCCCGCGATCTGGGCATCCCGCTGGTCGCCCTGTTCCCGAACGTCGACGGCGCGATCAAGGACGGCGTCGGAACGGGCGCGACCGATCCGGACGGGCTGATCCCCGACTGCATCAAGGCGATCAAGGACGCCGCCCCCGAGATCGGCGTCATGACCGACGTGGCGCTGGACTGCTACACCGATCACGGCCACGACGGCGTCGTCGAGGGCGACCGGATCCTGAACGACGCGACGGTGGAACGGCTCGCCGAACAGGCCTTCATCCACGCCCACGCCGGAGCCGACATCGTGGCGCCGTCGGACATGATGGACGGCCGGGTGCAGGCGATCCGCGAGGCGCTGGAGGCCAACGGCTTCCACGACACCCTGATCCTGTCCTACGCCGCCAAATACGCCTCGGCCTTCTATGGTCCGTATCGCGACGCCGTGGGCTCGTCGAAGGCGCTGCGCGGCGACAAGAAGACCTACCAGATGGACTACGCCAATACCGAGGAGGCCCTGCGCGAGGTGGCGATGGACATCTCGGAAGGCGCCGACGCGGTGATGGTCAAGCCGGGCATGCTCTATCTCGACATCGTGCGTCGGGTCTCCGAGACGTTCGGCCTGCCGACCTTCGCCTATCAGGTGTCGGGCGAATATTCGATGATGCGCGCCTCCATGGCCAACGGCTGGCTGGAGGAAGACCGGGCCATTCTGGAAAGCCTGCACGCCTTCAAGCGCGCGGGCGCGGCCGGCGTGCTGAGCTATTTCGCCCCGCAGGCGGCGCGGCTTCTGGGCGCCTGAGCGGCCGTCGCCGCATCCCCCTTGCGGCAAAGACCCGGGTTCTCCAGAAAGGTTAACGGGAGACAGCGCTCGGGGGAGTTGGGGCCATGGGGTTTCTTTGGTTCGGTCGGAAGAGGGCCCGGTCCGTGACCGTCGTGGCGCCGGTGGCGGAGCCCGAGGTTCTGGCCGCGCGGGAGGCTGCGGCGGCGCCGGAAGTCGAACCCGCCCCCGCGTCGACGCCGGAGCCGGCGGCGCCGCCGACGCCGGCCGAAGCCCTCGCCCTGCTGAAGGCCGGCAACGCCGCCTTCCTGGGAGGCGACACCCGGCTGGGGCACGTCACCGCACAGGACCTCGACGCCCTGCAGGGCGGCCAGAGTCCGATCGCGACCATCGTGGGTTGCGCCGACAGCCGGACGCCGCCGACCATTCTGTTCAACCAGGGTCTGGGCCGCCTGTTCATCATCCGCGTGGCGGGCAACACCGTCGACCGGCGCGGCCTGGCCTCGATCGTCTATGCGGTGAAACACCTCGCCTGCCCGCTGGTGGTGGTGATGGGCCACACCGGCTGCGGCGCCGTGGCGGCGGCCGAGGCCGTGGTGGACGGCCGGGCCGAACTCGATCCGTCTCTGGAAGAGATGATTGTGCCGATCCTGCCCGCCGTCCTGCCGGCGCGGCACGCGGGCGGACCGGACCAGGCCCGGCTGGCGGTCGAGGAGAACGCCCGTCGCGTGGTCGCCCGTCTGCTGACCGCGGATACGGCCCTGGCCGAGGCCGCGCACGCCGGCCGGATCAGGGTGGTGGCCGCGGTGAAGGACATGGCGACCGGTCGGGTGGACTTCCTCGACGAAGACGCGCCCGGGCCGGACGAGCCCGCCGGGGCCCGCGCCGCCGAAGACCATGCGGACGAGGGGCAGGGTCACGCCCACAGCCCTGAGCCTGCCCCCGTCTGAGATATTCGGCGTCAGAGCGCCAGACGGGCGCTCCAGCCGTCGTAGGCCACTTCGACGTTTTCCGGAACAACCGCCGACAAGGCGTTGTAATCCAGATCAATATGCAGGTTCGTCAGGACCGCGCGCTTCACCTGGGCGCGCGCAATCCAGTCCAGCGCCCGGTCGACATGGGCGTGGGTCGGATGGGCGGTCCAGCGCAGGGCGTCGACAATCCACAGATCGCAGCCGCGCACCGCCTCAAGGGCCGCCTCATCCAGATCCGAGACGTCACTGGAATAGGCGAGGCCGCCCAGTCGGTAGCCGACCGAGCGGATCGGCCCGTGCGTCTGGTCGAAGGTGACGACCGGCACGGTCCCGCCCGCCCCGTCCACCGACCATGCCGTCCCATGCGGCGGGATGTCGTGCACGTCGAGGATCGGCGGATAGCCTTCAACCGTCTCGAAGATATAGCCGAACCGCGCGGTCAGGGCCGCGCGCGTCGGGGCGTCCATGAAGGCCGGAATACGTCGGCGGGCCCGCATGGCGAAGACCCGCAGATCATCAATTCCGTGGGTCTGGTCGGCGTGGTCGTGGGTGTAGAGGACGGCGTCCACATGGCGGACGTGCGCCATCAGCATCTGCGCCCGCAGGTCCGGCGAAGTGTCGATCAGGACGCTGGTCACCCCTCCGGGACCATGCCGCCGGATCAGGGCCGAGCAGCGGGTGCGCCGGTTCTTCGGTTCGGCCGGATCGCAGGCGCCCCAGTCGCCGTCGCCGCGCGGCACGCCCCCGGAGGAGCCGCTGCCCAGGATGACGACTTCCAGCGCGTCCATCACTGCCCTGCCGGCCTCGGGATGCGGTCGAACAGGGCGAAGAAGGCGTCGGTGGTGCGCGCCTCCGCCTCGTCCCGGGACCAGCCCCGGATCTCGGCCAGCTTGTCCAGCACGTGGCCGACGTAGGCGGGCTCGTTACGTCGGCCGCGCTGCGGGACCGGCGCCAGATAGGGGCAGTCGGTCTCGACGATGATCCGGTCCGCCGGCATGACGGCGACAATGTCGCGAACCTCCTGCGCCGCCTTGAAGGTGGCGATGCCGGAGACCGAGAACCATGCTCCGAGTTTCGCCGCTTTTTCCGCCAGTTCCGGACCACTGGTGTAGCAGTGCATGAGGAATTTGAACGGCGCCTTCGCCTGTTCCTCCTCAAGAATGGCGGCCATGACGTCGTCAGCCTCGCGCGTGTGGACCACCAGCGGCAGGCCGGTCAGGCGCGCCGCCTCGATGTGCTGCCGGAAGACCGTCGCCTGCTCCTCGCGGGGACTGAGATCGTAGTGGAAATCCAGTCCGCACTCACCGATCCCGATCACGCGGGGCCGCTGCGCCAGCTCGACCAGTCGGGCGGCGGTCAGGTCGGTATAGTCCTTCGCCTCATGCGGATGGACCCCGACCGTGCACCAGATGTCGTCATGGGCCATGGCCAGGCCGTGCGTCGCCTCGAAGGTCGACAGCCTGTCCGAAATCTCGACCATCATCTGCACCCCCGCCTCGCGGGCGCGGGCGATGACAGCGTCCCGGTCCTCATCGAACTGGGGGGCGTGCAGGTTGACGTGGCTGTCGATGATCATCCGCGGGCGGCCTTGGTGCGTTGCAGGTCCGCCAGCGCGCCGGCGAGGACGTCCGCGCGATCCAGGTTGATGGCGGCGGTGCGATCAGGCAGTTCGGACAGGCGGGTCCACAGGTCGGCCCATCGGGCGCCGGACGCGCCCTCTTCCAGCGCCCGCACCTTCACGGCCGCGATCAGCCGGTCCATCAGGGTCTCGAAGCGCTCCTGCCCCTCGGCGCCGCGGAATTTGTCGGCGATGGCCAGGGCCTCGGCGCGGTCGACCGTGTCGGCGTTCACCCAGTCCTGGGCGATCTGGTCGGCCTCCAGCGTGGCGCCGGACGCCAGGGCCAGCGCCTGACCGGGCGAACCGCCGGCCATGCCGGCGATTCGCGCCGCCTCTGCCGAGGACACGCCCGTGCGATTGCGCACCAGCTCCTCCAGCGCATGCTGCGGCCAGACCGGGAAGGCCAGACGACGGCAGCGCGAGCGGATGGTGGCCAGAAGACGCCCCGGCGCATGGGTGACGAGGAACAGCACGCCGCGCTCGGGCGGCTCCTCAAGAACCTTCAGCAAGGCATTGGCGGCGTTAAGGTTCAGATCGTCTGCGGCATCGATGATGGCGACGCGATACCGGGCCTGGGACGGACTTTTGGAAAAGAACTCCGGCAGGTCGCGGGCCTGGTCGACCGAGATCGACTTCCGGGTCTTGCCGCCCTCGACCAGCCGCTCCAGCACCAGCAGGTCCGGATGCGACTGGGCCGCGATCTGGCGCGAGATCGGGTCATGCGGAGCCGAGCCCAACGGACCGCGCGAGGGATCGGGCGCGGCGCCCAGCAGACGGCGGGCGGCGCGATAGGCGAAGGTGGACTTGCCCGAGCCCTCGACCCCGCACAGCAGCCAGGCGTGATGCAGTCGCCCCCGGGACAGGGCGTCCACGAAGGCGGCCTCGGCGGCGGCGTCCGGAACCAGGTCGAACCGGTCGCGCGGGTGCTCGCTCACAGCAGCCGCCCCTCGACCGCCGCCCACACCCGCGCCGCCACGGCCGCCTCATCGCCGGTCGCGTCGATCACCACGCAGCGATCCGCATTTTCCTTCGCGATTTCAAGAAATCGCTCGCGCAACCTCTTGTGAAACTCAAGCCCCTTGGACTCGAAGCGGGTCTCGAACAGGCCCCGCCCGAACGCGCGCTCCAGCCCCACCTCGACCGGCAGGTCGAAGATCAGCGTCAGGTCCGGCTGGGTGTCCGCGACGATGGCGGCGTCCAGGCTCTCGATGAAGTCGGCCGGCGCCCCGCCGCCGGCGCCCTGGTAGGCCCGGCTGGAGTCGGCGAACCGGTCGCACACCACCCACCGCCCCTCATCCAGCGCGGGGCGGATGGTCTTCTCCAGATGGTCGCTGCGTGCGGCGAACATCAGCAGGGTTTCGGTCAGGGGCGACCAGCGGCCCGCGTCGCCGTTCAGGGCGATGTTGCGGATCTCCTCCGCGCCGGTCGAGCCGCCGGGCTCGCGGGTGCGCGCCACATCGAGGCCGTACGCGCGCAGCCGGTCGACCAGTCGGGCGACCTGGGTCGACTTGCCGGCGCCTTCGCCGCCCTCGAACGTGATGAATCGACCTTGGGTCACCGGCGCACAATGGCGACGCCGGCCCGGGGTGCAAGGGTCAGCGGCCCGATATCAACAGGGCGTCGGCATATCCGCGCGCCACGACGGCCTGTCGGGCGTGTTCCGCGGCGTCGGGATCGGACCACGGCCCCACCAGAACCCGATAACGCGGCGTATCGCCCTGCCCCGTGACATCCACCGTCGCCCGCTCGCCCAGACGGCCGGCGACCTGCCGGGCCGCGCGCCGGTCGCTGAACGATCCGGCCTGGATCCAATAGGCGCCGACCTCGGGCGCCGGCTCGGGACGCGGCGCCGCGGGCGCCGGGGCGACGGCGGCGGCGTATCGGACCGGCTGGGCCGAGCCGAGGCGCGGCGCCGGCCCCAGATAGCGCACCCTCACCTCGCCCACGCCCTGCTGCAGCAGCCCCAGCTGGTCCGCCGCCCCGCGCGACAGATCGATGATCCGTCCATCCACGAACGGCCCGCGATCGTTGATGCGCACCACCAGGCTGCGCCCGTTGGACAGGTTGGTGACCTCGACCAGCCCCGGCAGGGGCAGGGTCTTGTGGGCGGCGGTCAGGGCGTACATGTCGAACCGCTCGCCGGTCGCGGTCGGCCGGCCGTTGAACTGGTCGCCGTACCAGGAGGCGGTTCCGGTCTCGTCATAGTCCGGCTGCTCCGCCGGGCGGTACCAGCGTCCGCGGATCTGGTACGGCCGCATGGTGCCCGACACGATGGGGGCCGGATCGGTGACCACGGGCAGGCGCGGCCCGCCCCCTGACCGCGCGCCCGTGGCGCACGCCGCCATCAGCGGCAGCAGCGCCACGATACAGGCGCCCTTGAGAAGTCTTGCCGTCATCATCCCGATCCTTGTGGAGATCGACATGCCACGCGGACATTTCCGCTTTGGTTAACGGCCCGTTTGAGGGTATGCGGCGTGTCCGCTCACAAGGCACGGACAGGTGGCCGAGTGGTTTAAGGCAGCGGTCTTGAAAACCGCCGTAGGTGGAAGCCTACCGTGGGTTCGAATCCCACCCTGTCCGCCACCTTCATGGTGAAGCCTCCAGTTTTCAGTCAGTTAGAGTTCGATTTGGCTAATCCGCTCGCGGAGTTAGCCAAATTCTGTTCGCCTTGCGTGCCGCCGATCAGCGCGAAGGCGTCCTTCGCAAGTCGCTTCTGGTCACGGGCCTTGGTGTACCGTTCAACCTCATTCGAGGTCGTGTGACCGGTCACAGCCTTGATCTGCGCCTCGGTGCATCCGGCGTCGGCCAGCCGCGTCGCGGCGGATTTCCGCAGCCCGTGCGCCGAGCGGTCCTCGATTCCCGCGGCGCGGGCTGCATCCCGAAACCAGTTGCCGAAGCCGCCGGCGGTGAAGCCCGCGCCGGATTTTGTCGTCAGGAAGAGCATCTGCCCGGCCGGAACACTCTGCAATGAAGGTCTCAGCTGCGGGTGGATGGGGAGTTCGAGGAAGGTCTTGGTCTTCTCCTGCCGGACCAAGATCGCGTCATCGCGGATTTGCTGGCGCCCCATCTGTCGGACGTCGCCTGAGCGCTGGGCGGTGTAGAGCAGAAGGTCGAAGGCAAGCCGCTCCCGCGTCCCGACCGCCCAATGCGCCTCGAACCGGGCGATATCGGCTTCCGTCCAGGCCGGGAACCCGACCGACGGCGCCTTCAGCGGCTTGAGGCCCGCGGCCGGGTTGTCCGCCCGCCACTGTCGCGCGACCGCGAACGCCATCATCCAGCGCAGCACCTGCACCATCTTGTTGGCGGCCCACGGCGTCTCCGCCCGCTTGTCCCGCATCTTCAGGACGTGGTGCGGCTGGATCGCGCGCACCGACTGACCGCCATAGTCGTTCCGGAGACGCTCGATGATCCCGCGATATGTGTCCCGGGTCGACGCCTCAAGCAGCCGCCATTCCGCGGACGCGTAGATGGCGACCGCCAGGGCGTTGATCGTCCCGGGGACGGTCCTGCTGGCTCCCGGTACGATCGCGGTCGTGCGACCCGAAACCGCCGCGTCGTACTCCAGGGCGAACTCCGGCGAGCCCGGCGTGCCATGCAGATAGATGGCCTTCTGACCGGTCCGCCGGTAACGGTAGCGGACCTTGCCGTGCCGGTCGCTGAAACTGCTGACGTAGGGAAAGCCGATCAGCTTAAGGCCTCGTCCCACGACAGAACCTCCTTATCGAGGCTGCTCGCCATCACCGTACCCGGCGCGGCCAGATGCAGCCGGACCTCGCCCCCGGGCAGCAGTTCCAGCGCACCCAGAGGCACGCCGCGTTCCTGCAAGGTGTCGATCACCCGACGCAGATCCGCCTTCCGAACTATGCCCTGCCTGGCCACTCAACTCTCCAGTCCACGCTGCCACTCCGGCAACGTTAGACAGGTGCGGCAGCGCCTCTCAAGCGATGGAACAGCGCGTTATTCGTCGAGCTGGCGAGTAAGGCCGTATTGTAGGCCTACAATACACATCTTGCCTCCGAACTAGAGGCAAAAATGCGCAAAAATGCGCAAGTCAGATTACTCGGTACTGATGCACGAAAGCGACATTCCGGCACGAATGCTTGGCTAACGCCGAGCAACGGACTGATTTGTATGAATGTGTGAGTGCGGCAGACCGATCAGGTGGCCGGTTTGCTATCGGTGAGTTGCACGCCTTTGCGTCGTTTTGCATGTACAGAGCAGTCGGCGGGACTAACCTGAAGGCGCAGGGCGAGTGGCGGGGCCATGCCTATCGAGGTGTCCCTGAAACGCCCCTCGTTCAACGGGACCGGCTCTTCTGCCCGCTTTCGGTGAAAGTTCGTTTCGGTGGATCGCGAACCCAAAAGCCAGAACGCGACGGTCGTTTCGGTAGATCGCGAACCGAAGCGACAAATCTTCGGTGGATCGCGAACCTCAGAAGCGGCTTAATGTACGGGATCAGCATCTATTCGAGCCCGGGCATCGAGTCCGAACGGTTGTTTTGGTAGATCGCTGGCTGGCCAGACCATTCTCGGTGGATCGCGAACCGAAGTCCGAAGGGCGGGCGGCCGCTTCAGTATATTGGGAACCAAAAAAGCCGATCTTGGATAGATTGCGCACCTGGGGCGCATCGCGCCAACCCCGATCAACTCGCATCACCAGGCTCGCCGAGATCGCCACAGGGCCGGACGGCCGGGACTCTCTTTTCAGCGAGAGTTCCGTTTGAGACCCTGGTGGCCCAATCGCGCCAGTTTGCAACTTTCCCGCCAGATCCCAACGGTCGCAATCCAACGCAACCCCTCGTCCAGCGCGTTTGTCTGAAAATGCACTCTGCGCAGTGCTTTCGGGTGAATGTGCACGAAGCCTTGATTTCACGCGCTAGAGCGCGAGTGGTTGACCTTCGACGAGACGCGTTATCGGCTGAACCCATCCGCGTCTGGGTTCCAAGCCCGCCCTCTGAAACCGCCAAACAATCTCGGGCAAAATCTCAGAGGGCGCGGAACTTCGCTTATGCGAGCAGGTTGGGCGACTCGGACGTCACGCGGGTGCGTGCGTCGGGAGCATCATCATGAAGATCGCGCAGGTCACCCCTCTGTACGAGGCTGTTCCCCCCCGGCTTTACGGAGGCACCGAAAGGGTCGTGGCGCATCTGACCGACGCCCTGGTCGATCTGGGCCATGACGTCACCCTGTTCGCCTCCGCCGAAGCCGAGACCCGCGCCCGCCTGATCCCGGTGCGCGACCAGGCCATCCGGCTGGACCCTGCCCCGCTCAAGTCCGACCTCGCCGCCCATATGTCGATGCTGGCCGAGGTGCTGAAGCGCGCCGATGACTTCGACGTCATCCATTTCCATACCGACATGATCCACTTCCCGTTCTTCGAACGGCATGCGGACAAGACGCTGACCACCCTCCACGGCCGGCTCGACCTGAAGGACCTTCCGGGGGTCTACGAACGCTGGCCGCACTACGGCCTGGTCTCGATCTCGGATGACCAGCGTCGTCCCCTGCCCTTCGCCACCTGGAAGGCCACCGTCCATCACGGCATGCCGTCGGACCTGTACACGTTCAGCCCGCAATCGAGCGGCTATCTCGCCTTCCTCGGCCGCATCTCGCCGGAGAAGCGCCCCGACCGGGCCATCGAGATCGCCACCCTGCTCAACAAACCTCTAAAGATCGCCGCCAAGGTCGACGCCGCGGACAAGGCCTATTGGGAAACGGTCATCCGGCCGATGGTGGAGACCAATCCGCTGATCGAGTTCGTCGGCGAGATCGGCGATCACCAGAAGTCCGCGTTCCTTGGCGGCGCCGAGGCCCTGCTCTTCCCCATCGACTGGCCCGAGCCCTTCGGCCTTGTGATGATCGAGGCCATGGCCTGCGGCACGCCGGTCGTCGCCTTCCGCTGCGGTTCGACGCCCGAGATCATCGAGGATAGGGAGACCGGCTTCCTGGTCGAAACCCTGGAGCAGGCCGTCGCCGCCGCCGGCCGCGCCGCCCTGCTGGACCGCGAAGCGATCCGCGCCCGCTTCGAACTGCGCTTCTCCTCGACCGCCATGGCGCGCCGCTACCTGGACGTCTACGGCGACCTGCTGGCCCGCCGTCCCTTCGCCGAGGCGCCGCTGAGCCAAGTGGTCACACCCCTTCGCCCGCTGGACGAGGCCCGGAGTTTCGCGGCCAGGGCCTGAACCCGCTTCGGCCATCAGGCGTTCGCCTCTGCGGTAGAGACCGGCGGCATCGAAGGGAGCCCTCATGGACGACGCCTATTCGGTGCAGACCACGGCGGCCGACAGCGGCGAGGTCGACGGCCTTGAGCAGTTGATGGCGCTGAAGGACGCCGACACCTTCTGCGTGGCCGACCCCTGGGGCGACCTGAAGGGCGGCGCGGACGGCCTGTTCGACCACGACACCCGCCTACTGTCCCGGCTCGTCATGACCGTCGGCGGGGTGCGCCCATCGCGGCTGAGCTCCGGCGTGAGCCAGGACAATGTCTTCTTCATCTGTCACACCACCAACCGCCCCCTGCCGCCCATGGGCGGTCGCTCCGCCCCGGCCGGGGTCCTGCACATCGAGCGGCGGCGCTTCCTGTGGGATCGCCGGCTTTTCGAACGTGTCCGCGTGGTCAATCACGGGGTGGAGGACGTACTCCTGCCCCTGGCCTTCGAGTTCGCAGCGGACTTCGCGGACATCTTCCAGGTGCGCGGCACGCCGCGGCCGAAGCGGGGGACCCTCGCTCCCCCGACCTCCGACGGGCGCCGGGTCCGGTTCGGCTACACGGGCCTGGACGGCGTCCAGCGCGACGCCTGCCTGGCCTTTTCGGAGCCCCCGGCCCGTCTCGGCTCCCACAAGGCCGAGTTCATGTTCAGCCTGCCCCAGGGCCGGCGGGTGGATCTGTATATCGAATGCGGGCCGGACAGCTGCGATCAGCCGGATGAGACCCGTTTCCGTCTCAACGCCCTGCAGGCCCGGCTGTCGATGCGGCGGCGGCGGCGACGCGGCGCCACCCTGCGCGGACCGCGCAGTCCCCGCTTCAACGACTGGCTGGACCAGAGCCGGGCCGACGTCGCCCTGCTGACCACCGACCTGCCGACCGGTCCCTACCCCTACGCCGGCGTGCCCTGGTTCTCGACCCCGTTCGGCCGCGACGGGATCATCACCGCCTGGCAGATGTTGTGGCTGGATCCGTCCCTGGCCCGGGGCGTCCTGACCTATCTGGCCCGGCGGCAGGCCACAGCGGTGTCGGCTTTCCAGGACAGCGCGCCCGGCAAGATTATGCACGAGACCCGCGGCGGCGAGATGAGCGCGCTCGGCGAAGTGCCCTTCGGCCTCTACTACGGCGGGGTCGACACAACCTGCCTGTTCGTGGCCCTGGCCGGCGCCTACGCCCGTCGAACCGCCGACCTCGCCCTGATCCGGGACATCTGGCCCAACCTCATCGCCGCAACCGACTGGATGATCGAACACGGCGACTTCAACGGCGACGGGCTGATCAGCTATCAGCGCGGCGCCGAGACCGGACTGTCCAACCAGGGCTGGAAGGATTCCGAAGACTCCATCTTTCATGCCGACGGACGCTTTCCGAAAGGTCCCGTCGCCCTGCTGGAGGTGCAGGGCTACGCCTTCGCCGCCTGGCGCGCGATGGCGGACCTGGCCCGGATGCTGGGCGACGATCGACAAGCCGAGTGGGCCGCCCGCGCCGAGGCGACCCGCGCTTTGGTCGAGGCGCGGTTCTGGATGGAGGACGAGGGCTTCTACGCCATCGCCCTGGACGGCGAAGGCGCCCAATGCCGGGCGATCGGCTCCAATGCCGGACATCTGCTATTCACCGGCCTGCCCTCGAAGGACCGCGCCTTGCGGGTGACGAAGCGACTGCTGTCCGCCGAGTTTCGCTCCGGCTGGGGCGTACGGACCCTGGCTCTCGGGCAGGCACGCTTCAATCCGATGAGCTACCACGACGGCTCGGTCTGGCCGCATGACACGGCCATGGCCGCGGCGGGCATGGCGCGATACGGCGAGCGTCGGGCGGTGGCCCTGCTGCTCAACGAGATCTACGCCGCCGCCAGCCACTTCCAGATGCGCCTGCCCGAACTGTTCTGCGGGTTCGAGCGCCTGGCCGGCGAGCCGCCCATCGCCTATCCGGTCGCCTGCCTTCCCCAGGCTTGGGCTGCCGGGTCGGTCTTCCTGATGCTGCAGGCCGCGCTGGGCGTGGACATCGACGCCGCGGCGGGCGTGGTCGAGATCGACGACCCGGTCCTCCCGGCCGGCATCGACCGCCTGAACGTCACCGGCCTGCAGGTCGGCGACGCCGTCGTGGACCTCGCCTTCCAGCAGATGGGCCAACGCACGGTCGTGATGCCGCGCCACCGCCGGGGTGGGATGAGGGTGCGTACCTTCGGCTGACCCTCGCCGCCTCCGCACCCTCGCCTGCAACCCCACCTCTGTTCCGATCGGGCGGCCCGGACCGTCAGCCCCGCGCTCGGGCGCCGCGGTCGGCTGCAACACCTGTTGTCGGCCGACGTTAGGATCCTGACACCGTCCGGAGAAGAACCATGGTCGCCCGCCCTACCTGGCAAGGACATCTGAAGCTGTCGCTGGTGAGCTGCCCGGTGGCGCTCTACACCGCGACGACCAGCGCCAATGATGTGCGCTTCCACCTGATCAACCCCGAGACCCACAATCGCATTCGCATGGTCCCGACCGACCCGGATGCGGGACCGGTCGAACGGTCCGATCTGGTCAGGGGATACGAAGTCTCGAAGGACGAATACGTACTGTTCGACGACGCCGATTTCGACAAGGTGAAGCTGGAGAGCACGAAGGTCATCGCCATCGACAAATTCGTGGACGAGGCCGACATCGACCGCCTGTACTGGGCCGACCCTTTCTTCGTCATGCCCGAGAAGGGCGCCGGCATCGAAGCCTTCGTCGTCATCCGCGACGCGATGAAGAAGCAGGGCAAGGTGGCGTTGGGGTCGCTGGTCCTGCGCGGCAAGGAGCGCCAGCTGGCGTTGGAGGTGCGGGACAAGGGGCTGGTCGCCTGGACCCTGCGCGCCCACGATGAGGTACGCGACGCTGGCGACTATTTCGACGACATTCCGAAGGTGAAGGCGGACGCCGACATGGTCGAGATCGCCACTCGCATCATCGGCCAGAAGGAGGCCGATTTCGATCCGACCACCTTCAAGGACCGCTACGACGACGCGCTCAAGGCCTTGATCAAGGCCAAGACCAAGGGCGGCAAACGGCTGGTCGAGGCTCCGGAGCCGGAAGAGTCCAATGTCATCGACCTGATGGAGGCCCTGCGCAACAGCCTGAAGGGCTCGGCCTCGGGGGCGAAGACGGCGACCAGGAAGGCAAGCGCGAAGAAGGCTCCGGCCAAGGCCGCGGCCAAGACGACCAGGACCAGAAAGGCTCCGGCGAAGAAAACCGCGTCGCGGAAGAAGGCCGCCTGAGGCTCAGTCCACGCCCAGCTTTTTCAGCAGCGGCCTGAGAGAGGCTTCCGCCTTGCGGAAGTCAGCCCAAGGGTCCGGCTTCCTCAGCTGGGCGGCGGCGTCGTGCAGGGTGAAGGCGCGAGGGTCGAGCCCCTTGCGCACCTGCCCCCAGGAGAGGGGCAAGGCGATCCCGGCGCCCGGCCGGGCGCGGGGCGACCAAGGGGCGACGGCCGTGGCCATCCGCCCGTTGCGCAGATAGTCGAGGAAGATCTTCCCGCCCCGGGCCTTCTTGGCCAGCGTCGTCGTGAAGCGGTCCGGATCGTCGCGGCGCACCGCCTCGGAGACGGCCTTGGCGAAGGCCTTGCACTCGTCCCACTCCACCCGGCTGCGACCGTCCGACCGGATGGGAACCACGACGTGCAGCCCCTTGCCGCCGGTCGTCTTGACGAAGGGCGTCAGGCCCAGCGCCTCAAGCTTCGCCTTCAAGGCCTTGGCGCCCGCGATGACGTCCGCGAAATCGAGGCCCTCATCCGGATCGAGGTCAAAGGTGACCTGTTCCGGCGTCTCCGGATCGCCGGGGCGGCAACCCCAGGGGTGCAACTCAAGCCCGCCGGACTGACCAATGGCGACCAGCCCGCCTACGTTGGCCACGCCGACGTAGGGCTTGCGCTCCTTCACATCGATCAGGGTCAGGCGCGGACTGGAACCGGGCATGGCGTGACGCTGGAAGAACCGCTGCCCTTCGATCCCGTCCGGCGCGCGCACAATCGAGACCGGCCGGTCCGCCACATGCGGCAGGATCCGCGCCGCCGCGGCCTCATAGTATCGCGCCAGATCGGCCTTGGTGATCGCCGGCCGGTCGTCGGACGCGGGCCACAGCACCTTGTCCGGACTGGAGATCGTCACGCCGGCGACGATCACCCGGCCTTTCGGCTGCGTCTCCCCCGGGACGGTGATCTGCGCGGCCTTCCCGCCCGTCTTCGGCTTGACCGGGACCTGCGGCCGCTCCGTCACCTCGGCGGCGGGCTTGTCCTGCCGCAGCCCCTTGAACGCGGCCTGTCTCAGCGTCCCGCTGTCGGTGTAGCCGCCGTGTTCAACCTCGGCGACCAGCACCGGCTTCACCCAATGCACCGTGTGCGGCCCGGATCGCCGCTTCGGCGCCGCCTTGCCAATAAAGGGGCTGCGGTCCGTCGCCTGCGCCTTCAGCGCCGGCTCCAGCGTCTTCAGTACGGCGGCGGAATAGCCCGTCCCCACCCGCCCCAGATGACGGAGGCCGCCCTTATCGCGCACGCCGACGATCAGGGAGCGGAAGCGGTCGCCCTCGGCGGTCCAGCCGCCGATCACCACCTCATCTCCGCCCCGGCATTTCGACTTCACCCAGCTGGACGACCGGCCCTCGCGATAAGGGGCGTCCAGCTTCTTGGAAATCACCCCCTCCAGATCCATCCGGCAGGCGCTCTGCAACACCGCCTGCCCGGTCGAGCCGAAGTGATCGACGTAGCGAATGCGCCGCCGCGCGCCCTTCGCAATGCGGTCGATATAGGCCTGCAGCCGCGCCTTGCGGTGTGACAGCGGCAGGCCCCGCAGGTCCTCCGCCCCCTCGAACAGCAGATCGAAAGCGAAATAGATCAGCCCCCCGGTCTTCTCCTCCGAGATCGCCGCCTGCAGGGCCGAGAAGTCGGGACGGTGCTCGCGGCCCACGGCGCAAAGCTCTCCATCGATCACCGCATCCGGCCAGGCGGCCGCATCGGCGGCCAGCTCGGGGAATTTCGCCGACCAGTCCAGCCCCTTGCGGGTTCGCACCGTCGCCCGACCGCCGCCCGTGGCCACCTGCAGCCGGTAGCCGTCGAACTTGATCTCATGCACCCAGCCGGCGCCGCCGGGCGGATAGTCGACCGGCTTGCACAGCTGCGGGGGCACGAAGGCGTGCGGCTTCCTCGCCTTCGAGGTCACAGCCGCCCGCGCCTTCGGCCTGGCCGGCCCCTTGCGCGCGACCGGCCTGGACGCCGTCCATTGCTTCGGGCCTTCGGCGATCTCGGCGAGGCTGCGGCCCGTCGTGACCGAGGCGTCGATCTCCATATTGGCGTCGCCCTCGCCGGGGACGGCCTGCTCGTCCTTTTCCTTGATCAGCAGCCAGTTGTTCCGTTTGGACGGCTTGCCCCGATCCGACTTCAGCCGCACCAGCGCCCAGCCGCCTCTCAGCCGCTCGCCCTCCAGCCACATCTTCACCGAGCCCTTGGCGAAGTCCGCCTCCAGCGTTTCGGGCGCCTGCGGGGTCCAGGTCCCGGTGTCCCACATCTGGACCGTGCCGGCGCCGTAGTTGCCTGACGGGATGGTCCCCTCGAAGTCGCCGTAGTCGAGCGGATGATCCTCCACCTCGACCGCCAGTCGCTTGACCGCCGGATCGCGTGACGGCGCCTTGGTCACCGCCCAGGACTTGAGCACGCCGTCGACCTCGATGCGGAAGTCATAGTGCAGCCGGGTCGCCGCGTGGCGCTGGATCAGATAGCGCAGGGGCGCGCCCTTCGCCGTGCGCGCCTTGACGCCCTTCGGCTCCGGCGTCGCCTCGAACCGCCGCTTCTTCCGGTAGGTCTCCAGTTCCCCGCGCATCCGGTCGTCCTCAAGGGCCAAGGCGGACTCAACGCGAACTGCGGCGGTTGGATCAGACAGGCCGAACCAGAGGCGGCCGGAACAGACGCCGGCCGGCCCGGTTTCTGGCGGATGTCCACGGAACTCGCCGCCAACGTCATCGGGACCCTCGCCGCCCTGTGCTCGATCTCCAGCTTCGCGCCCCAGGCGATCAAGATCCGGCGCGAGAAGGACGCCTCGGCGGTCTCCCTGAAGACCTATTCCCTGACCGTGACCTGTTTCGCCCTCTGGGTGGCCTACGGCGTGTTGATCAAGGCCTGGCCGCTGATCCTGTCCAACGCCAGCGCCCTGGTCATGGCCGGCCTAGTTCTGCTGATGAAATGGCGGTTTCGCTGAGGGCCGGCGGGAACGGCTGGGAGGCGCTGCGGTTGATCCGGTCCGTACAGGAGACAGGATTCGCCATGACCGACCGCCCCGCCCTGCAGGACCCGCGCCGCCAGTATCCCGCCCCGCCCTTTCCGGAGCAGCCCCAGACTGCGCCCGGTCTCGCCCGGAAGATGGAGCCCAGGCCGGACCACGGCGAGGACAGCTATGTCGGTTCGGGCAAGCTCGAGGGACGCCGGGCCCTGATCACCGGCGGCGACTCCGGCATCGGTCGGGCCGTCGCCATCGCCTATGCGCGGGAAGGGGCGGATGTCGCCATCGGCTACCTGCCGTCCGAGGAGGCGGACGCCGCCGAGGTGATCGCCCTCATTAAGGCCGCCGGCCGGAAGGCCCTCGCCCTGCCCGGCGACGTCACTGACGAAAGCTGGTGCCGTGAGATGGTCGCGCGGACGGTCTCCACCTTCGGCGGCCTGGACACCCTGGTGGTCAATGCGGCCAGCCAGCAGTTCAGGGAGAGCGTGGACGAGGTCACCACCGAGGACTTCGACCGGACGATGAAGACCAACCTCTACGCCCTGCACTGGATCGTCCAGGCGGCCACGCCGCATCTTGAGCCGGGCGCCGCCGTCATCACGACCGCCTCCATTCAGGCCTATGAGCCGTCGGCCATCCTGCTGGACTACGCCACCACCAAGGCCGGCATTGTCGCCTACACCAAGGCCCTGGCCAAACAGCTGATCGAGAGAGGCGTGCGCGCCAATGCGGTCGCGCCGGGTCCCTTCTGGACCGTCCTGCAACCCTCCGGCGGCCAGCCCATGGAGAAGGTGCAGTCGTTCGGTGAACACAGCGCCTTCGGCCGTCCCGGCCAGCCCGTGGAGATTTCACCCGTCTATGTCCTGCTCGCCTCGGCCGCCGCCAGCTTCACCACCGGCGAGGTCTATGGCGTCACTGGCGGCGCCGGGATCGCCTGACGCATGGCGAAGTCTAAAGCCGCCGGCCCCGCGCCGGAGCCGCGCAAGGGCATGCCGTCCCCGACCCTGACAAGGGCGGAGTTCACCGAGCGCTACCTCAGCCAGTTCAAGGACCCGGCCTTCACCCCCATGCAGTCGGCGCTGGACCAGGTGGCCGCCGTCGCCTGGGACGCCTACTGCGAAGGCCGCAAGTCGCCCGTGACCCGCAAGGCCGGCGAGGGCTATGCGGACCCGGACTACGACCTGGCGGAGGACTGGATCAACGCCAGGGCCATGGTCGATGACGCCCAAGCGCGGTTCGACGACGCGTCCGGACCGCCGCGGGTGCTGTTGATCAACGGCTCATCCCGTTCGGAGCACACCTGCCCGGGCGAGATGTCCAAGAGCTTCCGGCTGGTGTCCTGCGCGGAGCAGGCCCTGCGGGACGCCGGGATCGAGACCCGGGTGCTGGACCTGTCCCGGCTGGCCAGCGAGTACGGACGCGACATCCACCCCTGCAAGGCCTGCTTCTCGACCGCGGCGGCCCTCTGCCACTGGCCGTGCAGTTGCTATCCCAACTATTCGCTGGGGCAGGTTCACGATTGGATGAACGATATCTACCCGATGTGGGTGGAGGCGCATGGCGTCTTCATCGTCACCCCGGTCAACTGGTACCAGGTTTCCCGATGAAGCTGATGATGGACCGGCTGGTCTGCGCGGACGGCGGCAACCCGGACCCGACCCTCACCCAGGGCAAGGACGCCAAGCGGGCCAAGGCGGAGGAGCTGAAGGGCTGGGCCTATCCCCGGCACCTGCAGGGCCGGATTTTCTCCGTGGTCGTCCACGGCGATGTCGAAGGCGCCGAGACCGTCCGCCGATCGGTATCGGACTGGCTCACGTCCATGAAATTCACCCCCGCCGGGCCGGACGCCGAGATCGATCGCTACATCGGCTACTGGGAGCCCTATGCGACCAGCCACGAGGCCCTGGATCGCGACACGGACATGCAGGCCGAGGTCCGGATCGCCGCTGAAGAGTTGGCCCGCGCCATCAAGGCGCGCCGAATGGGGAAGTTGGTCTCAACCTACGCGGGGCTCGCCAGCCCACGGCAGAAATAGAACCTTCCGATGTCGATCACCCTGTCGGGTTGCAACATTCGGGGATCAATTTTCCAAACCCGAACTGAATGGCGGCTTGGCGCCAAGAGCGGACATTTGCAGCGTAGCCTGGTTGGGACATTAAGGCGGGCCTTGTTCTGCCTGACTTCACACCGGCCATCCCGGACCGGAAGACATGCGCCGACCGCGGCCGGTTCGCTTCACAAGCGCCCAACTGCCGTTTGAACACCAGACTAAGCTAGAGAGACCGAGGCGGTGGCTCACCGTCGCCGTGCTCGAAACGGCGGACACGCCTCGGGCCAGGTCAGGACGGCGCGCCAGCGGGGCCAAGACAGGCTTTGCGTGGGGGTAGAGAGCGGGTCGCCGCCACTCGGTCCATGGTCCGCGCCCCACCCGTTGCGGACGACCAGGCACCGGCCAATCTATCGGCCATCACCCAGAACTGGATCGCTCCAACCCCAGCCGCGGCCGTTGGTAACGCCGCGCCCCGACGACGAGATCGCCGGCCGGGTCGGACGCCAGGGTCCCGACGCAGCGCTTGTCGAACAGGCCGGAATGGGCGTGGCCGCTCGCGCCGGACGGATCCATTCAGCATCCAGCCTTTCCGACGTCTACAGAGCGTCGTGGGTCGTGGCCGCAGGGTCTCCTGCGAACGCGCGGCCAAGGGCAGCGGCCAAGCCCGCCAGCGCCACGGCCAGGAGGGCGCTGATCACGGATCAACGCCCGCGTCCGCAGTCGTTGCGCAGGTCCGTTGCGCCCTCAACCAGGCGATGGCGGCGTCGAGTACGGCCTCGGCATTCCCTTGGATCATCTCGTCCGGAACGACGCCGTCCGGCCAGGTTCGTCCCTGGGTGTCCTGCATCCATGCGGCGGTCACCACCAGGTTCACGTCGTCGGCCACCATGACGCCGCGGTTTGAACTGGCGACACCGTAGGTCTTCTGGCCGAATACATCGGTCAGCGCACGCCGACGACCATCAGTGTCGCAACCACGCGGATCGGACGCGGCACGCCCTGCAGCCAGCGCAAGCGAGACGACCTCGGCCTCGGCCCGGACGATCCCTGCGGGGTCGAGTACAGCGATATCCACGCCCCGGTCACCGGCGCGGACACCTCGATCGAGGGCGTCGAGGACTTCATCTATCGCTACATGGTCTACGCCCAGCCGGGCACCCGGGTCGCCTGACGCCGCGGGACAGTCCCGTCATTGGGCCTGTCCAGGCGTCCATCTTGGGGACTTGACCCGCGACGCGCCCATGAACGGCGCGTTGGACGGCGGTCCGACCTCCGGATCGCGCGACCGTCAGGTGTCGAAGGACCTCTGATACTCATAGATCGGTCGTTTGGCCCGACGCGACGGCAAGGGAGCCTTGCGCGGGGATCATCGGACCGCCTTCGGCCTCCGGGAATGCACGGCAGCCCCGCGCGCGCCGTGGCTCCCTTGAGCGTAGGAACGGCGCAAGCGTAGCGCTCCGTGCCTGTCGGTGTTGCGCAGTCCGGGGCCAGAGGACCCGCTCTTGGCGCCGGCCCGGGGTTTGCGGCTACAGTCACCTCAGGGACCGGGAGATCGCGGCAGGGCAGGGATGGCGGTGCAGACCAACGCGCAGAACAGAAGCGGCCGGCGTCGGCGTTGGCTTTTCGCCGACGCGGTGTTCGACGAACCGGGCTGGAAGCTCATCGTCGGCGGACAGGAGGTCGAGCTGGAGGGCAAGCCGCTCCTCGTCCTGCTGGAACTTCTGCTGCATCCGGGCGAGACCCTGACGCGGGAGGAGCTCCTCGACACGGTCTGGCCCGAGGTCCATGTGGTCGAGGCCTCGCTGACCACCGCCGTCTCCAAGCTGCGCAAGGCGCTGAACGACACCGGCGGCCGGCTGATCCAGACCGTCCCCAAGATCGGCTACAGGCTGACCTCGGCGGTCCAGATCGTTGACGCCCCGGTCCAGCCGGCCGTCCGGTTCGACTTCGCCCCCGGAGACCCCGCGCCCGGCCGACCTCAATGGCGTCTGGAACAATCGCTCGGCGACGGCGAGGCCGGCGACGTCTGGCGCGCGGTCCATGAAAAATCCGGCGAAACCCGGGTCTTCAAATTCGCTGACAGCGGCGACCGGCTCGCCGCGCTGCGCCGGGAAGCGACCCTGTACCGCGTGCTGCGCAGGGCTCTGGGCGACGCCCAACCCGCCGTGGAGCTACTGGAATGGAATTTCGATCACCGACCCTACTGGATCGAGAGCCGGGACGCGGGCGAGGATCTTCAGTCCTTCCTGTCAGGACTTGACGCCGACGCCGACACCCGGGCGCTCCGCCTCGATCTGGCCGAGAAGCTCTGTCGCGCTGTCGCCGCCGCCCACGGCGCCGGCGTCCTGCACGAGGATCTGAAACCGTCGAACATCCTGGTGTCCCCCGCTCCCGACGGGCGGCCGGTCGTGCGCCTGGCCGACTTCGGCAACGGGCGGCTGCTCGACGCGGCGATCCTGGCGCGCCTCAACATCACCGGAGATCTCGACGATGACGCGGACGGTTCCAGCCGCGGCGGTACGCGCGCCTACATGGCGCCCGAACTGCTCCGGGGCGAGGCGCCGAGCGTCGGCTCGGACGTCTATGCCCTGGGCCTGATCATTCTCCAGCTGACAACCCGGGACTTCGACCAGACCTTCGCGCCCGGTTGGGAGAACCGGATCGACGATGACCTTTTGCGCGCCGATATCGCCGAGGCCAGCGCCAGCGATCCGGCCCAGCGCCTGCGCGACGCCGGGTCGCTGGCGGACAGGCTGGCGACGCTGCCGGACCGACGCTCGGCCGAGGCCGAGCGTGTCGAGGCGGCCGCCAGGCTGCAGACGCTGGAGGCTCGCGAAAGCGCGCGGCGGGCGCGGCGTCCGGCGGTGATCGCCGCCGTCTGCGCCGTCGCGGGCGGGCTGGTTCTGGCCGTGGGCGGCGGCGCCCTGGCCTTGCAGCAACGCGACGAAGCGCGTCGAGCCCTGGCGCTCAGCGAGGCCAGCTACGCCTTCCTGGCGGACGACGTTCTGGGCAGTCCCGATCCGACTCGCGCCGCCCAGGCCGAAGAGCCCCTGGTCGAGGCCATCGTCCGGGCTAGCGGCGTCATCGACCAACGCTTCGCCGGCCAGCCGCTGATCGCGGCGCGCCTGCATGCCTCGCTGGCCCGCGCCTTCGACCAGCGATCAGACTACCCCCGCGCCTTCAACTTCTACAGTTCGGCCGACGGCCAGTACCGCCGGGCCGGGCAGGCGCACAGCGACGACGCCATCATCAACCGCCTGCAATGGGCGACGGCGGAAGCACTGTCCACCCGCGAAGGCAGCCTGGACAGCGCCGAGCGCCGGGTCGGGGCCGAGGACGCCCGGATCGAGGCGACCGGTCCGGACAACGAGTTGAGATTCTGGCGCGACGCCGCCCTCGGCCACATCGCCCTGGCGAAGAGCGACGGTCCCGAGGCCCTGGCGCGCTTCGCCGCCGCCCATCACTGGGCGGAGGCCCACCCGACCCGTTTCACCCCCGTCCAGAGGATAAACATCGCCCAGCGGCACGCCTTCATGCTGTTGCGAATGGGCGAAGCCGCCGAGGCCGAGCCGATCTTCCGGCGGCTCGTGGGCGAGATGGCCGCGATCCAGGGTCCGGACCACCCCGACACGCTTCTGCTGCGCCTGAACCTGGCCCAAACCCAAATGCTGATGCACCGCTACGAGGCCGCGGTGGACGCCTTCAATGCGCTTCTGCCCGCCATGGAGCGGCGACTGGGGCGCGATCACCGGCACACGCTTCTGCTGCTGGCCGCGCGGCAGCAATCGCTGGGATCCCTCGGCCTGTACGCCGAGGCCGCGGCGGACGGGGACCGGCTATGGCGGGCCGCCGAGGCCAAGGACGGGGCGGGGTCCTTCACCGCCGTGGCCGGCCGCACCGACACGGGCGTCAACTATTGCCGGGCCGGCGCCACCACCAAAGGACTCGCGCTGATCCGCGCCGCCCATGCCGCCGTGAGGGTGTCAGGGACCGGCGCGCCCGCGCTGGAGAACGGCGTGCGCGCCGCCCTGGCGGACTGTCTGATCATCGCCGGCCGACACCGGGAAGCCGCGCCGCTCCTGACGGATATCGATCGCACCGCGGTCGCCCAGCTGGTCGGCGATCCGAACTGGGGGGCGGGACTGGACCTGCTGCTGGCCGAGATCGCCTGGGCGCAGGGACGCCGCGACGACGCCCGGGCCTTGCTAGCGCGCGCGGAGCCCGGCCTGACGGACAATCGGGATCGCTTCACCCTGCAGCGGCAGGAACGGCTGAAGGCCGCCCTGCGGGGCTGAGCCAGGCTTCAGCTTTTCTTTAGATCGGCTTTGGGACCCCGCGCGCGCCGGCGGCCCATCCTCCAGCGCATCCGGACCGCCATCGGGGCGGCCGGGCTCATGGAGGGCTAGCGCATGCGGGGTCGAGTTCTGTGCGTGGACGCCGACGGATCGGGCGTCATTGTGAATGAGGCGGGCAGCCGCTTCCGGTTCGGTCCGGCGGACTGGCGCGGCGAGCGCCGACCGTCCGCCGGCGCGGCGGTGGATTTCGACGCGGCTGAAGACGGCGCGCGGGACATCTATCCCGCCATCTCCGCCATGGGCGGTCTGGGCGCCGCGGTCGATCTGGACGCCCTGAAGACGAGCGGCGCCGCCAACCGCCTTCAATCCCTTGCGCGCCAGCATGCGGCCGTCCCGGCGGCGGCCGCCGCCGTGGTGCTCGTCGCCTTCCTGCTGCCGGCGCTCACGGCGCCCGAGCTCACCACCACGCTGGTGAACATCGACAAGGTGCCCAAGCTCATGGCCTCCGCCGGCGCCCTGATGGGCCAGGAAGGCGGGCTGGGTCTGGCCGGGTCCCTGCTGTGGCTTCGTTTCGCGGCGCCGCTGGCGGCCATCGGCGTGATCTTCCTGATCCTGACCGGGCGCCCGGCGGGCCCGTCGCCGATCATCGCCGGAGCGGCCGCCCTGTTCGCGGGGGCCCTGCCCTTCCTCCTCAAGGGCGCGATCATCGACAAGGTCAAATCCTCCGGCTTCGGCTCGGCCATGAGCGGCTCGCTCGACGCCCTTCTGGAGGTCGGCCCCGGGGCCTGGCTTTGCCTGATCGCCGGCGCCGCCCTCATCGCCGCAGGGATGGGCGTGCTGAAGAATCCGCTCGCCGCCCGAAGCGCGGGCTGACCCGATCCAATGGAGCGCGGCCTCAAGGCCCGCTCCGGACGTCCCCCACACCGCCGGGGCCCGGCGCGCGACACCCTGCGCCCCCGCTGTTCCACGAAGGATGAAAGCCATGCGTTTGAACGCCTCAATCTCGATCGCGGCCCTGCTGGCCGCAAGTCTCGCCGGCTGCGGCTCGGGTGACGGCTCCGCTCCGGAAGGCGGCGGTCTCGCCGCCGCCGAGCCCGGCTCCGCCGCGGCCGTGGCCCAGACCGCACGCGGCCGGGTGCGATGCCCGGCCCGCATCGCCACCCCTGCGGCGCCCGCCGGATCTCCGACCGTTGACGTCATCGGTCTGCGGCCGGGCCTCACCTATGACGAGGCCGCCAACATCGTCCTTTGCGACAATCCGTTGATGGTCGTGACCGAGGAAAAATATCGCGGCTTCGATGTCGACAGCGGCGGGGAAAGCTGGCGCAAGGGGTTCACCGGCGCCTTCGCCCAGGCCGAGTCCACCCTCACGCCCGAGGAGCAGATGCAGGACAGCCTGCGCCGGGCCAGCGCTCGCAGCGCCGGCGCGCGTGAGCCCGACGCGGTCAATCCCGGCCAGTCGCGCGTCTATGTCTCTACCGTCGGCCTGCCGGGGCAGGAGCGGGTGATTTCCGCGTCCAGACGCGAGCGATACGACGAGGCCGCCAGGCCGACGATGGCCAATGTCGTCGCCGCCCTGACCGGCAAGTACGGCGCGCCGACCGCGGACGACGACCAAGGCGGCCGCAGGGTCCTGAAATGGGCCTATGACCCCGCCGGGCGACGGATCCTGGAGACCTCGCCCTATTTCTTCAGCTGTTCGGCGCCGGCCAATCCGGATTCCGGAAGCAACCTGTCCCCGAACTGCGGCGTGGTCGTGCAGGCGGAACTGGTCGCCTCGGGTGAAAACCCGGCGCTGGCCGACAGCCTCTCGGTCGGGGTCATCGATCAGGCCGGCGGCTATCGGCTGCTGACCGAGGTCGAACAGGCCTGGGCCAACCGGGACCAGGCGCGCCGGGACGCCGAAGTCGCGCGCGCCGCCACCCAGGGCGCCGAGCCCAAACTCTAGGGGAGAACTGAACCATGAACACTCGCATCACCTTGATCGCCGGCCTGGCCCTCATCCTGTCCGGTTGTGACCGGCCCGCCGGAAACGGCGACGGGCCGGACCCGGCCTCGCCCAAAGACGCGGTTCCCGCCGCCGGCGCGCCCTCGGCCCTGCCCCAGGCCGCCGCGCAGCCCCCTTCGCCCGCCCTGGCGGGCCGCACCGGAGAGCTGGTCAATCCGGACGAACAGACGATGGTCTTTCTCTACTATGACCTCGCCGGGCTGACGCCGCCGATCGAGACCTGGATCGGCCAGGACAGCCAGGTCCGGTATGGCTCTGCCGACGAGAAGCCCGCGCGCCGCGAGGAACTCCGCGCGGCCTACGCCGCGGCCCAGGCGAGCGTGCGCGGCATCGGACGCCTGCGGCTGACCGTGAATTCCAATCTGAGCGACTATGACCCGGCCTACGGGGAGTTCATCGTCCAGGCTTTGGCTCCGGGATCCACCTACACCTTCCGGGGCTTTTCCCGGACCGTGACCCTGCGGCTGGCCAACGGCCAGCAGGCCCAGCGCTGGGTCGTGCCGGCCGCCGAGGCGCAACGGATCAAGGATCGCGTTCCCTATCTCCAGGGCGCCCAGATCGATGTGGTCCTGCAGATCACCGGCGTCCAGCCCGCCACGGACGGGGGGTCCTTGACGGCCAATGTCCTGTCCTATGAGGTTCGCGACCGGTCCGCGGGCGTCATCGGCCGCGTGCAGGTCGCGCCCTGACGAGGGCGGTCGGCGACGGGGGCGGGCGCGAGGCCCGGCCCCTTGGCGATCGCCGCGTCGTCGCGCCGGCGCGCCGCCTGGGGCGGTCAGGGCTGACGACAGCGCGAGCGACGACAATCGGAGTTTCGGATGCAGGCAGACCCCGTTTCCCCTCTCGATCCCCGCCGCCGCGCGGGCGACACCGTCGGCGCGCTCGCCCGCGACGCGCTGGAACTCGCCGCGGACTTTCTGGTGTCGGTCCGCACCGATGATGCGGACCGCCGTCGGCGGACGCGCGACGAAGCCCGGGTTTGCCGCGCGGTCGCCGGGGCCGTTGCGCGCGCCCCCCTGGGCGACGCCTACCGCGTGCTGAAGCCGGACGACCTGGACGGCCGCTTCTTCACGCGCACCGAGCGCGTGGTGACCAACGCCGAGGTGGCGCTCTACCTGCTGGATCACGCCGCCGGCCTGATGCAGGCGCTTCCCGCCGCCGACGGTACGCTCGCCAATCAGCTTCGGGCGCAGGCCCGCGCGCTTCAGCAGGTAGAGCGGCTTCTTCGCGTCGCGCCGAACGCGACGCTGGGCGCGCGCCTGGACGAACTGCTTCCCCTGTTGCGCCGCCTTGAGCGGCCGACGGACGGCGAACGCCCCTTCCCGCCTCTGCTGATCGACGGCGTCACGGCCGACCCGGTCTTCCACGCCGCCGCCCAGGACGCCTACCGCATCGTCGTCGGCCGCGAACTCGAAGACCTTCCCGCGATGGCCGCGGCGGTCTGGTCCGGAAAACTGGCCCTGGCCTGGCTGAAAATGCGCGACACGGGCCAGCCTTTGACGGGCGACGAGGCGGCCCGCATCCGCCAGGCCCTGGACCAGCCCCGGGGACCATGGAGCCGCGCGCCCTTGCTTGCCGGGGACTGGCGCGATCTGGACCCGGACACCGGGGCGAGCGTGCTGCGGCTCATCGGCGTGCACCACCGCGTCGGCGCCAACCGCACACCCCTGCCGCTCGCCGCCTTCTGCGACCGCGTCCGCTCCCGGCCCCTGGTCTGTTTCGACGGCGCGATGCTCATCGAGACCCAAGGGCGTCTGACCGGCGGCGTGACCGGGATCGCCGCCTTCGTCGTGACCGGAGACCAAGTCGTGGCCGTCGACGGCGGCTCCACCTGGATTCACGACCTGAACGATCTCGCCGGCTCTCATCTACGGACCCCCGAAGCCCGGATGGACTACGTCCGGCTTTTCATGAACTCTGTTCGCCATGAGGGGGAGCTGTTCCAGCCGCTGGAAGCCGTCGAGGCGCTGGCGCACCGCAGTGTGCGACCGCAGACCCTGGGTGATCTCCTGGGGTCCTACGCCAGACCGATCACGCCGGCCGGCTTTGACGAGGAGGGGCGCTGGTTGTTCGCGCTGACCGTCTGCTATCGTCAGGCCCTTTTCGAGGCCAAGCTGGCCCTGACGCCGGACGGGCTCCTGGAAATGGTCGGCGACGACCTTCTGCTCGAAGACCTCCCCGTGCGATCCGAACGCATGGAAGGCCTGTTTGTCACCGCGGATCTGGAGACGCCCGCGCCATGCCCCTAATTCCTGTCGAGAATGAACTGAGGCTCCCGGACCAGGTCGAGGACGAGGGCCTGATCGTCGGCTGGTCGCTGGAGCGCGAACACCGCCGCCGGCCGATCGGCTTCACCTTCGGCCAGGCGGCGACCGACCTGGGCGTCGACACCCTCGCCCCGATCCTGATGGAACGGGAAGGGCACCTGATGACCATCGCGCCGACCGGAGCCGGCAAGGGCACCGGATGCATCGTGCCCGCGCTGCTGCGGTTCGACGGCCCGGTCATCGTCATCGACCCCAAGGGCGAGAACGCCCTGATGACCGCGCGCCGGCGCCGCGAGCTCGGGCAGGCGGTCGCGATCATCGACCCCATGGGCGTCACCGGCCTGGACGCGGCGTCCCTCAACCCGCTCGACGTCCTCGATCCGGACAGCCCGACCTTCGTCGACGACGCCATGGCCATCGTGTCGGCCCTGTCCGCTCCAAATGTCGCCGCGGACGTCAGCGACGGCGGGTACTGGCGTGAACGCGGCTCGACCTTCGTTCTGGGCGTCCTGTTGCATGTGATGAGCGATCTGCCGCCGGCCCAACGACACCTCGAGACCGTCCGCATGCTGGTCAACCAGGCCGTCGGCGAGGTCGGCGCCTACAGCGCCGCGGTCGAACGCCCGCAAGGCGAGAGCGCCCTGGCCGGCACGGTCCTCCACGCGCTGGAAGCGTCCCGCAACGCCGAGGCCCGCGACATCGGCCGCATGCTGCGCATCGGCGCCGTCTCGACCTTGGGCGGCATCCTGTCCTTCTCGCAGAACATCGTCGATGTCGTCCGGTCCGGCATGATCGCCCCGGCGATCCGCACGACCAGTTTCGACCTTGGCGCGGTGCAGCGCGGTGAACCGCTGTCCATCTATCTGGTTCTGCCGCCCCATATGCTGGAAAGCCATGGCCGGCTGTTGCGCCTCTGGGTCCATGTGCTGATGACCCAGATCTCCGGCCGCAGCGGCCGTCCGCAGAAATCCACCCTGTTCATCCTGGACGAGGCCGCCCAGCTGGGGGCCTTCGACGACCTGCGTCGAGCGATCACCCTGCTGCGCGGCTATGGGCTTCAGACGTGGAGCTTCTGGCAGGACCCGAGCCAGTTGATGACCCTCTATCCGCGCGACTGGCAGACGATGGTCAACAACTGCCGCGCCATCCAGTGCTTCGGCGCCAATACCATGCTCGCCGCCGAAGCCATGGCGCGCCTCGTCGGCTTCGGTTCACCCGAGCACCTTCTCGACCTGGAAGATGATGAAATCCTGTTGCAGCTGTCCGGCGACCTGCCCGTCATCGCCCGCCTGCCCAATTACCGCGCCGACCCGGTGTTCTCCCGCCTGTTCGACGCCAATCCCTTCCACGATCCGGCGCGGCCGGTGCAGAAGCGGGTGCGCCGGGTGTTCGAAAGGGCGCCGGCGGCCCGGCCAGCGGCGCATCCGGTCGAGACGCCGGCCGAGGTGCTGGCGACCCTCAAGGCGAAGGCGAACCCGTGAAGGCAGGCGTCTGGCGTACCCTGGCCGGCGGCCTGACCTGCGTCAGTCTCACGGTTATCGGCCAGGCCCTGTCGCAGGACGGCGCGGCCGGTGCAGCGGCCGCCGCGGGCGGGCTCGTCGCCGGCCCTGTCGGCGCCGCGGTCGGCGGCCTCGCCGCCAAGGCGCTCGGCAATTTCCTGGGCGACAGCGGTGGCGACCTGATCATGAACGGCGGCCGCGAGGCCTTGTCTTCCTGGCTCTCGCGCGGCGGCCCCAAGCCGGGCGAGCTCCCGCTCAATCATGACCTCGCCCGGGCGATCCGGCTCTCCCAGCTGGATGCGCTCGATTTCATCGTCACCCTGCACGCCCAGGCGCACGGCGCCGCGCGGTTCGCGCGCCGGGTCCGGGACTGGACCGACGCCGGCCGACGCGAGGCGGCCGCCCCCGACTTCCTCGAAACCCCCGACGACGGGGCGCTCCTGACCGACCTCGCCGCCGTGCTGGAGGACATCGGCGCGCGCCTCCCCGCGCCGGGCGCCGTTCCGGCGATGGCCGAGGACGCCATGCTGGCGGAGCTGCGGGCGGCGGGCGAGGTCCGGGGCTGGCCGATCGACGAGCCCGACGCCTTCGAACGCCGCTTCCGCGGCGAAGCCGCCCACGCGGGCTGGTTGGCGGCGACCAACGCCTTCTTCGCCGCGCGGTTGAAGGACGAGAAGGCCGTCGCCCTCAGGGCGGCGTTCGAGCTGGATCAGTTTCGCGGCCTGAACCTGCAACTGGCCGGCATTCAGCGGGCCTTGGCGGCCAGCGACACGGCGATCCACGCCCGTCTGGACGCCATCGAGGCCGCCCTTCGCGCCGTCGGCGCGGCGGAGGCGGACGTCCCGGACCCCGGGCGGCTCGCCGCGCGCGGGGCCTCGGCGAGCGACATCGCCACCGAGCTGCAGCGCCTCTTGGCCACGAGCCCGCGCTGGTCTCGAACCGCCGCCGCGGTCCGGCTGCGTCAGGCGCGGCTGCTGGCGCGCCCGATGTTCGGCCGGGAAGACGCCTTTTCGGCCCTGGACGCCTTTCTCTGCGACCGACCCGGCGGCCTGCTGATCCTGACCGGCGCGGCCGGGGCGGGAAAGTCCTCCTTGCTCGCCCGTTGGCTGGAAAGCGCGGCGCCGACAAACGCCGTCCGCCATTTCATCAGCGCGGACCTGCCGGCGACCACTTCGCCGGAGGCGATCGAAGGTCACATCGCGGCCCAGCTCGACACCCTGCTGGCCACGGCGTCGGCGATCCCGGCCGATGACCAGCCCGCGGGCGAGCGCATCTACCAGCGGCTGGCCGCCTTCACGCCGTCCGCGGCGACAAGCCGGCTGGTCATCGTCCTGGACGGCCTGGACGAGGCGGCCGCCCGGATCGAATCCTTCATCCCCGCTCCGCTCCCCGAGGGCGTGTTCGTGGTCATCGGCTGTCGCGCCGCCTCGGACACGGACGCGCCCCGCGTCCTGAGGCCGTGGCTAGATGTCCTGGATCAGAGACCGGATGCGGGAATCCGTCTGCACCTGTCCGGGCTGGACCTGCCGGACGTGTGCCGGTGGCTCGCCGAGGTCGCGCCCCTGATGCCGCGAGAGGCGCGAGACCGCCTGGCGGCGGACCTGCACCGCAACCTGGAGGGCTTGCCGCTCTTCCTGTCCGAGGTGCTGTCGACCCTGCCCCCCGCCGCCGAGGGCGCCCGCGCCGTCGCCGCGGCGCCGGACAGCTTCGGCGCCTACGTCCGCGCGCGCCTGGCGGAACTGGAAGGCGCGGGCGACGTCTGGGCTCTGTCTAACCGGAGGCTCTTCGCCCTGTTGGGGCTGGCCCATGCGCCGCTGCGTCAATGGGAGATCGAGGACCTCTTCGCCGTCATGGCCGGCGGGCTCTCCATCGAGCTCAACAGCCTAGACCCGCGGATCGCCCGCTGGTTCGTGACGCGCGGCGAGGGCTCAGAACGCACCTTCGCCTTCCACCATCCCCGGCTCGCCGCGGCGTTTTCCGAACAGTTGGGAACGGACGCCGACGTCGCCGCCGAGACCCTGACGCTCTGGCTCGCCCAGGCCTGGCGGCCGCGGCCGCGCCGGCCGGGCGCGCCCTATGCGCTCGACTGGGGTCCGCGGCAGCTGTGCGAGCTCGCCGTGCCGGACGCCGCGGTGCGACTGCTGACCGACAGCGCCTTCCTGGCGGCCCGGTTCGAGCGTCACGAGACCGCGCTGGATCGCGCGCGCCGTACGATCGAGGATTGGCGCCGCCTGGCCGCCGACGGACATGAGGGGGCGGGACGGCCTCACGCGGCCTTCTGGGCGCTCCATGGGGAACGGCTCAAGCAGGCCTGGAGACCGGTCGCCGCGGCGAGGACGCCTTACGGCCGGGTCGTTCTGAACGCCCTGGCCGACGCCGGACTGTTCGACGGCGAGCCGGGCCGCGCCGTGATCGCCCATCCTCCGGCCCGATCCGTCCTGGCGCGTGCCGCGCTCCATCCGGGTCTCGCCGAGGCGATCTCCGGCCACGGCCTCATCATGTCCGGCGGCCGGCGCGGCGATGTCCTGTTCTGGGATGTGGATGGTCGTGCGCGCGGCGAACCCGACGGCCCGATCCGCCATTCGGCCGAGGTTTGCCGACTCGTCGTCCTCAACGACGGCTTCGCCTCGATCGGCGAGGACGGCCGGGTGCTGTTCTGGACCGATGATGGCCGGCCGCGCCATGACACCCTCCCGCCACCCGCGCATGCGGATACGCCGCTAGGCGCCCGCCCGCTGCCCGACGGTGGCCTGGTCACCCATGACGTGGACGGGATCGTGGTCTTCTGGGGGCCGGACGGCCGTCAGCGCGCCCGAGAGACATTCGCCGCCGCGGTGCGGCAGGCCGTCATCGCCCACGACAGGGTTTTCCTGACTTGTGACGATGGTCGCTGCGCCCTTCGCGAGGTCACCGGCGCCCCGGCCGAGCCTCTTCGACCGTCGATCCTCGCCCAGTCCCCGGGGGCAGCTTCGGCCGCCGCTCTTCCCGACGGCTTCGTCAGCTGGAGCTTCAACAGTCCCCCCGTCTTCTGGAGCCGGGAAGGACGTCTTCGCCCGGCCGCGGAATCCGCCGGGCGGTTGTCAGGGCTGCGAGAGTGTCTCGTGCATCAGAACGGGGTCGCCGGTCGCACCACGGACCATCGGCTCGCCTTCTGGACGCCTGACGGGACGGCGCTTGAGGAGGCCGTCGACGACACCGCAGCCCGGGTCGGCCCGCCCAGCGCCAACGGCGACCGGCTCCTGGTCGTGGACGCCGCTGGCGCCGCCGAGGTGCGGGATTTTCGCGGCCGCCTCATTGGCCGCACCCCGGCCCTTGGGTTCGAGGACAGCGCCGGCGTCTGGCCGGTCACGGGCGGCTGGCTGATCGCCGGCTTCTGGGGCGGCGCTTCCGCCATCGTCTCGCTCGAGGGGCGAGTGCTGTCCGTTCCGGAGGTGTGTCCCCGGGTCACCACCTGTCTGGCGCGACCCCGCCTGACCCTCACCGGCGATCTGGAAGGCCGCATTCGTCTGTGGTCCACCACGGGCGACCTCCTGTCCCATCCCTTCCCGCCGGAATTGCACGCTTCGGCCAGCAACGGGGTGCGCGGTCTGCTGGAGGTCGAGGATCGCCTGGTCAGCTACGGCGGCGACGGCCTGATCAAATTCTGGCGGGTGAGCGCCCTGAACGGCGCCTTCGACCTGGTCGAGCCCGATCCGGTCGATGGAGCGACCAGCCACGGCGCCGCCGGCCCCGACGGCGCGGTCAGCTGGGACCATTACGGACGCCTGCTGTTCTGGTCCGCCGACGGCGTCTTGCTGAGCGAAGTCCTTCTGGACACCGCGGTCGCGGAAGCCGTCTTGCTGGACGAGGTCGTCATCGTTCTCGAACGCGACAACAGGGTGCATGTCTTCACGCGCACGGGAGAGCGCCTCGCCCAAGACGACGCCCTCACGGGCCGCGACGCGGGTGTCTACGCCGGCCGGCTGACGCCCTTCCCGGGCGGTTGCGCGGCGACCGGCGACCAAGCGCTACTCCTGATCGACCTGGAGGGCCGGATCAGAACACGGAGCGCCGATGTGTGGGGAGACGCGAGTCCGATCCGGGAGGTCGCCGCCGTGGAGGACGGGGTCGTGCTGGTCAATCCCGTTGGCGCGCCGGCCCTGGCCCGGTTCGACGGCCTGCGGACAGGAAACGCGCCGCGCGGAACCGAAGCCGGCTTCCCCGATCTAACGGTCTCGGGCCGCGATGTCGTGATCACTCTGGGCTCGAGCCTGCGGATCTGGGCCGTGGATGACATCGACGGCCCGCCCCGGATAATCCGTTCGACGCCCGGCGCCGTCCTGGGAGCGGCGGATCTCTCGCCCGGCTTCGCCACCTTCGAACAGTCCGGCGGCGTCGCCTTCTGGACCGCCGACGGCGGCATGCGGGCGCGCCGCTACCCCTTCGCCGGCGGGTCCAGGCCGGCCAGATGGATCTCGCGGAACGGACGCCTGTATGTCGACGACGGCGAGGGCGCCCTGACGGTGTGGAACGCGGACGGGACGCTTCTGGGCGAGCACAGCCTGCCCGAGGCGCTGATCGGCCTGACCCCCTTGGCCGACGGCTTGGCGGCGGGGGATCTGGCGTCCGGCCTGCACTGGTTCACCGACGTCCCCGAGGGTCCGGCTACAGCGGCCCGCTCGGTCCTGGCCCATGCGGGCGATCTGGCCGTCACGCTCCTGTCTGACGGGCGGCTGCTGAGCTGGGCGCCCGGCGACATCATTCACATCTGGTCAGGCCCCGCGGCACTGGACGACACCCTGGTCGTGCCCGATGAGATTCGTCACGTGGCGTGTGTGGCCGACGGCCTCTATGTCTTCGGGTCCCGGCTCTGGCGTTTCCGCTGGGACGGGTCGGACGCGCCACCACCGCCGTCCGACGCCCCGGGCTGGTGACCGGCGCCGCCGGCCGTCGAGCGGACAGACTTCGGACGATGCGTCGCACCGCATGGTCGCAGGACGCGTTCGGCGCGGCAGCAGGATCGCCTGCACCAGACGACTGGTCCCGGATCTCCGATGTAATGGATCGGTCCACGATATGGGCGATCAGGCGGCGGGGCGGGCTCGCCGACCGCGCCGCGATCACATTCGGCGACTTCGGAACCTGTTCGACGATCCCAGTCGAATTCGTCTAGTGGAGCTTCGGCGACAGCTTTCCGCCCTCAGCGGCCTTTTGCCTCCCAAGCCAATCAGGGTCAGCAGAGCGCCAGAAGCGGACGTTGAACTGCCGCCGAAAAGCGGACGTCAGGACACAACGGATCAGAAGTCCGCTTCCGACCCAGTGCGGGCGTTGTCGGCTACCTTGTCGCCACGAGACGGCAAGGTAGGTTCGCCTAATGATTTTGCGCGGCTTAGCTCTATCGTTGTTCCTGGCCGCCACAGTTGCGGTGAGTACTGCGATCGCCTGCAGTTGTATGCGTTTCCGAAGCGCCGTTGATCAGCTAGCGCGCACCGACGTGATGTTTATTGGTCGCGCCGTCCAGACGCAGAACGAAGGCGCGAGGTCGGTGACGCAATTTGTCGTCCAGAGAACCATCAAGGGCGACGTTCGACCAACGCAAATGATCGAGCACACGGTGGCGCCCGGAATGTGTGGGGTAGCCGCGTTTCGTCCCGGGCGGACCTACACAATCCTGGCCTCTCGATTTGAGGGCCGTTTGCACACGGGATCATGCTCGCGGCCTCAGTTCCCAATCGAGGACTACGACGACGCTGTGGCATCCCGCTAGCGAGGCAACGTCCATTACCCACCCTTAGGCGACGATGGCCGGGCCCGCTTTCGGGCCCGGCCATGAGTCACAGGTCGATCTGTTCTGACATCTCCAGAGCGTCGTCCACCTCGATACCGAGGTACCTGACGGTGCTCTCCAGCTTCCTGTGGCCGAGCAGGAGCTGACAGGCGCGAAGGTTGCCGGTCTTCTTGTAGACGAGCGACACTTTCGTGCGCCTGAGGCTGTGGGTCCCGTAGCCCTGCGGTTCCAGGTCGATCATCCGAACCCACTGATCCACGAGCCGTGCGTACTGCCGGGTGCCGATATGCTGGCCCGGCCGGCTGCGGCTCGGGAACAGCCAGTCATCTTCAAGCTCGCCGCGGACCTTAAGCCAGGCCGCGATCGCGTCGCGCGCGGGTTCGGTGATCTCGAACGGCACCGGCCTTCCGGTCTTCTGCTGGATAACGATCGACCGTTGTCGGAGCGCGCCGCCGGGAGCCACATCACTGACCCGGAGCCGAACCAGGTCACAGGCTCGCAGCTTGGTATCCAAGGCGCAGTTGAACATCGCAAGGTCGCGAACCTTCTTCGCGACCTTCAACTGCTGTCGAATGGCCCAGATGTGCTTTGGCTTCAGCGGCGCCTTGGGGCCGATCAGACGGCCGGCATTCCACGGGCGCTTCGGTTGTTTGAACAGGTCAGACTGGCGCATGGCCAACCTCCTTGAGGTCGCCTCCCTGTCCGTGGCCCAGCCTACGCTCTCTGCATCTGTTCCGCACCAGAAGCAGACTTTCACGGCGTGCCCCACATCAGACCTTGGCATCCAAGTCCGACGTCCGGCCCCTCGCCTCTTCCCCAGCCGACGACGCTGTAGATCAGTTGATCTCTCGCAGCACCTCGTAGCGCGGATGACTGGCCGGCGCCTCGCGGGTTCCGGTCGGGTCAATCATCGGCACCCTTACTCGTTCCTGACAGGTATCCGTCCGCCGAGGTTTCGCAGGCGGCGCGATGGGCCTGCAGGCGTGTCCACAGCCCTGCGAACCCGCCGAATCCGAATGCGCCGAACGTGATCACTTCGCGGTGCCCGTCGCGCCGGCCGATCTGCTCGACGCGGATCGAGCCTTCGCGGCGCATGCGTTCGAGAGCATCCGAGGCAGCGCCCCCACGGCTGAGGACGGAGACGCGGTGATCGCGCAGGTCGGTCCACCAGCGGTCGGCAATCCGACCGTCAGGCCCCATCGAAAAAGGGTCGTTGCGCGGCTCGCGTACCTCTCGCGGGCGGCCGTCCCCGTAGCCGATGCGCTGCTCGACATTGGTGAAGCTGAACAGATCAAAGACCGGCGGAGGCGATACGCTGAGGCGTACGGTGTCGCGGACCCAGAACCGGCCCTCCGGATCGCCCTCGGTCAACGGTGTGAAGGCGAGGGACATCTCGGCGTCCCCGGCCCGGTCGCCCGCGCCGCCCTGCGACAGCGGGCGAATGCGGACGAGCGCGAGATCTGCCGCGGCATGCCAGGTCACGGCCTCGGCGCGGTCCGGGCTTTCCCAGTGCAGATCCTCGCAGGCGGCCCGCGCGGGCCCTGCAAGCAGGCAGACGAACAGGGCGAAACGGAAGGCGCGGATCATGGTCGGACGTTGCCCCGACTCCCCAACGCCTGCAACAAGTCGGAACCTGACGCTGAGCCGATCGAGCCGCAACAGTGCGCCAGGTGCGGACATTTGCCTAGTTCCGGATTTCCGACATTCTGCCACCAGCTGATGGAGGCAGACGATGTCTGGATTTACCGACGAAGAGCGGCAAGCAGATGCCGCCCGACGCTCAGCGGAGCAGGTAGAGAGGGACGACAGGTTTCGAAGCGCTCAGGCCTACCGGCCTGCGGCCGATGACCCGTTCTGCATGATCTGCAATCTGCAGTTCCCTTCGCACCAGAATCGCACCCCAGACACGCCGATCTGTGAGGCCTGCTTTTAGGCAGGTGAGCGCCATAAGCGGTCGTTCCCTTGCTTCCGTGAAGCGGACGTATAAGCGGCAGCTTCGCGGGCCCTACCTGTCTGTCAACGTGGTCAACGAGAGCTCCAACACCCTCTGTGCTGGAGCCTACTATGATCGGTTCGGCTCTTTGACCGAGGCCTACCGTCAGATCGGCTACACGGGCACCGTCGAACGCAGACGTTCGCTACTCTGCCGAAAGCGGACGATGCTTCCCTCCCCGCGCCTAACGGCCATTCAAAGAAAGCGCACCCCGGTCTCAATGGCTCGCCGTCTGTGCGTCGAGGAGAAGCTGCTCGCTGGTAGTCTGCGCATCCGTGCTGACGTGACCCCCTGAAACTCCTCCAGGAATAGCTAGAGTCCGCCCCTCGAAAGGACGGACAGAATGAAGCGATCAAGGTTCACGGAAGAGCAGATCATCGGGATCTTGCGGGAGCAGGAGGCCGGTTTGGCGACGGCGGAGGTGTGCCGGCGGCACGGGGTCAGCTCTGCGACCTTTTAAAAATGGAAGGCCAAGTTCGGCGGGGCTTGATGTGGAGGAGGCTCGGCGGCTGAAGGCGCTCGAGGACGAGAATGCTCGGCTCAAGCGGATGTTGGCGGACGCGATGCTGGACAACGTGGCGCTGAAGGACCTGCTGGGAAAAAAGTGGTGACGCCCGCCGGCTGGCGGGAGGCGGCTGGCCATCTCCAGGCCGCCTACCAGCGCACCGCCTGCAGGATCACCGCCGGCGGGAACCGGTGACGCTTGAACGATATCGGCTTCATCCCGCCTCCAGTCCTAACCACCTGACTGGAGACATTTGATCGTTAGACTGCCAGTACCGATGACAGCACTGATTCGCTTGCTTGACGTTAGGGCGGGAGGTTAGGTTTGGGTGCTGACGGGCTGGAGTTATGACATGGCGGCGGGCTGGACGGGATTGCAGGCCTTTTGCGTCGCCATCGCCGCGCTTTCCCAGACGCCGGAGCAGACCGGCCCGCGGGAGGCGAACGGGGCGCAGGCGTCCGCAACTTCATCGACCGCGCTTCCTCTGACCTATGACGAGGCCGCCGACCGTTTGCGGGCGACGTCCAGCCTGAGCCGCGCCGCCGGTCATGCCGTCGAGGCGGCCGAGGCCCAGGCCCAGGTAGCGGCCGGGCTGAACCGGCCCACGGTATCGCTGGACGCCCAGGTGATCCGCTATCGCAAGACCTTCGATCTGTCCCTGTCTGATGCGCTTGACCGGGCGCAATCCGATCTGGGCGCGGCCCTGCCCGGCCTGATCGCTGATCTGCCGGGCGTGCCGGGGGATGTGCTGACGGTGGTGGGGCAGAGACTTCAGGCCGCCCTGCCGGAGATCTTCACCGCCCTGCCCAGCGACATCCGGCTTCAGACCGATGAGACGGCGTTCCGGCCCACGGTGATGGCGTTGCAGCCGATCTATACGGGCGGGGCCATTCCGGCCCTGCGGCGGGCGGCGGCGGCCAATGTCGATCTGGCCGAGGCGCGGAGGCAGGAAGCCCTGGGTCTGGAAGACGTCAATCTGGCCCGCGCCTATTTCGGACAGGTGCTGGCGGCCGAGGCGCTGAGGATCGCCGTGGACACCCGCGAGGGTTTCGATCTGCATCTGGCCAACGCCCGGCGGATGGAAGCCGAAGGCGTCTTGAGCCGCGCCCAGGTCCTGCAGGTCGCTGTGGCGCGCGACGCGGCCCAGCGGCAGGTCAACCGGGCCGAACTGGAGCATGAGAACGCCGTGGCCTCTCTCGTCCGCGTGACGGATGTCGAAGCCGGGGTGGCGCCGGTCACAGCCCTGTTCGTCAATCGCGCCTCTGTCGGACCTCTGGATGTGTTTCTGGAACGCGCGGCCCGGTCGAACGACCGTATCGCCCAGGCGCGGGCGGGGCGGGATCTGGCCGAGGCGGGGGTGGATCTGGCGACGTCGCGGCTGCGGCCCTCGGTCTTCGCCTTCGGAACCTATAATCTGCGCCGCGAGAGCGCCCTGCCGACCGAGCCGGACTGGGCCGTCGGGGTGGGCGCGCGCTACACCCTGATGTCGTCGCTGGACCGACGGCGCATGGTCGGGGCGGCCCGCGCCCAGGCCTCGGCCGCCGGAGAAGCCGAACGTCAGGCGCACGACGACGCCCGGCTGCTGGTCACCCGGGCCTATAATCAGGCAGAGTTGGCGCGGCGGCAGTTCTTCAGCCTGGAAAGCAGTCTGGAGGCCGCGCGCGAGAATCTGAGGGTTCAGGAGGTCGGCTTCCGCGAAGGCGAAGCGACGGCCGCCTCGGTCATCGATGCGCGTAACCTGCTGGGGACGGCGCGGCTGCAACGCGCCGCCGCCGCCTATGAATATGTTCTCAGTCTGGCGGCCCTTCTGACGGCGTCCGGCGGGGATCAGAGCCTGAGCGACTATCTGCAACGCGAAGACCGGATCAGCGCCCCATGAGCGAGACGACCTCTCCGGACCTCCCGCCGCTCCCCCCCGAGCCGCACGCCGGGCCGAACGCCGGGAAACGGCCCTCCTGGCTGAAAGGGGCGGTCGCTGCGGGCTTGGCCGCTCTGATCGTCTTCATCACCGTGGGCCTGTATCTCGCCGCGCGCCCTGCGTCGGAGCAAATTCAGGGCATGGTCGAGGCCGAGACCTTCACCGTCGCCACCAAGGTGCCCAGCCGGGTCGAGCGCTTCCTGGCCGAGGAAGGCGCCCAGGTCGCGGCCGGGCAGGAACTGGCCCTGCTCAGCAGTCCCGAGGTCGAGGCCCGGGAGGCCCAGGCCCGCGCCCTGCTGCAGTCGACCCAGGCCATCCAGTCGATGAGCCGCGAGGGGGCGCGGGCCGAGGACGTGCGCTCGGTCGAATCCATCTGGCGCGCCTCGCAGGCGACGGCGCGTCTGGCCGACCAGTCGGCCCGCCGGGCCGAGACCCTGTTCGCCGAGGGCGTCATCTCGGCCCAGCGCCGCGACGAGGCGGTGGCCGCCCGCGCCGCCACCGCCGCCCAAAGCGAGGCCGCGCGCCAGCAGTATCTGAAGGCCCAGGCCGGAACCCGTCCCCAGGAACGCGACGTGGCCGACGCCAATGTCAGCGGCGCCAGCGCCGCCGTGGCCGAGACCGAGAGCCTGAAGGGCGAGACCCGCCTGATCGCGCCACACGGCGGCGAGGTGTCCGAACGCTTCGCCAATGAGGGCGAACTGGTGCTGACGGGGGTCCCGGTCTTCACTATCGTCGACACCGCCGCCCCCTGGGTCGCCTTCAGCCTGCGCGAGGACCAGTTGGGCGATCTTCGGATCGGATCGGTCCTGCATGGCGATGTCCCAGCGCTGGGACTGAAGGGCGCGGCCTTCCGCATAACCGCCATCAGCCCCCAGGGCGAGTTCGCCACCTGGCGCTCGACCCGCCAGTCCAGCGGCTATGACGTCCGCAGCTTCAAGGTGAAGGCCCGCCCGGTCCAGCCGATCGCGCGACTGCGGCCGGGGATGAGCGTCCTGTTCGACGGTTCGCCCCAATGACCACCGGCGCGGCCGTCTTCCGCGCGGCCGTCCGGGCGGAGACGCGGCGTCTGTTGACGCAACCCTGGGACGCCTTCGTCGCCTTCGGCCTGCCGCTGATCCTGCTGGTTCTGACTGCGACCCTGCTGATGTCGGGCGTCATCCGTCAGGCGCCGGTGGCCGTGGTCGATCAGGACCATTCGGCCTTCAGCCGCGCAGCCATCCTCAACATGCAGGCGGCGCCGGGCATCAGGGTGGTGCGCGCATCCGCGACCATGGACGAGGCGGTCGCCGCCATGCGGCGCGGCGAGGTCTACAGCATCGCTCATTTTCCGCCGGGCTTCACCGCCGGGGCCTTCCGCCGCCCGGAACAGGTGGTGGTCTCCTTCAACGGTGCCTTCCAGACCGTCGGCGCCCTGGCGGCCCTGAGCCAGACCTCAGCGATCGCCGAGGCGGCGGCGCCCCGACTGGAGGCGCGGGCGCATCAGATGGGCCTGCCGCAGACGACATTGGCGCCGCCCTCGGTTCAGGTGTCGATCATCGGAAACCCGGAACTGAGTTTCGAGCTGTTCCTGGGAGGACTGCTGGCGCCGGGGGTGCTGCATCTTCTGGCCGCCTGTTCCGCCGTGCTGGCGGTGGGGCGGCTGATGCAGGGCGGGTCGTTCCAGGGCTACAGGGCGGCGACCGGCGGACAGACGACGGCGGCCCTGATCGGGCGTTTGGCGCCGCATTTCATTGTCTTCACCCTGTGGGGTTTGGCCTGGATCGCGTGGCTGTGCGGCTTTCGCGGCTGGGGCGTGGCGGGATCACTGCCGCTGCTGATCCTGGGCGTCGTCGCCCTGATGGCGGTCAGCGTCGCCCTGTCGGCCCTGCTGGTCGCGGCCCTGGGCGATGCGGACACGGCCTTTTCGGCGACCGCCATCTATTCCGGGGCGGCCATCGCCTTTTCCAACGGCACCCTCCCGCTGGATCACGGTCCGCGCTTCGCCCGGGTGTGGAGCGAGATCCTGCCCTACACCCACTATCTGAGGCTTCAGACCGGTCAGATGGTCACCGGCGCCGCGCCCGGCGGCGCATGGCGCGATCTGGCGGTTCTCGGCGGGGTCACATTGTTCGCCCTGATCGCCGCATCAGTCGCCATACGACTGCGCGCGCGGCGAGCGCCCAGTTCAGAGAGGCTGGCCTTTCCCCTGCCGCAGGCCGGGGTGGGGGCGGCCTTTGTGGCGACCTTCCGCAACCTGCCGAAGACACGCCCGGTCAGCAGCCTGCTGATCCTGGCGGCGGTTCTGTACGCCTTCTATTATCCATCGGCCTATGCGGGTCAGGCGGCGGCGGGCCTGCCGGTCGCGGTAGTGTCGTCGAACCACGCCCCCTTGACACGCAAACTGGTCGAGGACCTGGGCGCCCCCCATGCGGTAGAGGTGGCGGCGGTCGTGCCCTCGACGGAACAGGCGCGTGAACTGATGCGGCGCGGGGTCGTCGACGGGGTCGTCATCCTGCCGGAACGGTTCGAGGCTGATCTGGCGCGCGGCTCCGCAGACGGGATCGCGGTCTGGCTGAACGGTGGCTATCTGGTGCGGGTGACCTCGATCGGCAAGGCGGTCGCAGCGGTCGCCGCCGACGTGGCCGAGGCGCGGCTCGAAGGTCTGCCCGAAGCCGCGCGCGCGGCGCGTCTGGCGCCCGAACTGAAGCAGGTGTCGCTGTTCAATCCGACCGAGGGTTATGGCGATTACGCCGTCCCGGCGGTCAGCCTAATCATCCTGCAACAGACCTTGCTGCTGGGGGCGGCGGTCATTGTCGCTATCCGACGCGAGACCGGCGCCGCGGCGCTGAAGGTCAGCGCGAGACTGGGGCTATGGATGGCCCTGACGGCGATCGGCACGGCGTCGGGGCTTTTCTATTTCGGCTTTGTCTTCTGGCTGCACGACTATCCGCGTGCAGGCGATCTGGGGGGCGTTCTGCTGCTGACGCCGATCTTTTCAGCCGGGGTCTCGGCCCTGGGACTGTTGCTGGGCGGGCTGTTCGACCGGCATGAACGGGTGTTGCAGGTGCTGGTGGGGACGTCTACCCCCCTGTTCTTTCTGGCGGGCGTCGCCTGGCCGCACTTCATGACGCCCCAGCCCCTGGTCTGGCTGGCGCACCTGTCGCCCTCGACCGCCGCCGTCCAGGCCTTCGTCCGGATGAACGCCATGGGGGCCAGCCTGGGGGAAGTCGCGCCTCAAGCCGTGATGCTATGCGTTCTGACGGTCATCTACGGCAGCTTATGGCTTGGAGCGGTCTTGTCAGCCCAAACGGGTTGCACCCCTGATCGGGTCGGATAGCGTGGTCAGATGGCCAAGTCCGATAACCTCGTTTCGATGGTTCGACAGCTCGCCTGAGGTGATCCGAACGGTCGTCATGATGTACGTCCGGTTCCCGCTGTCGCTGCGCCAGGTCGAGGACCTTTTGGCCGAACGCGGCATCGACATCTGCCACGAGACGGTCCGGCTCTGGTGGAACAGGTTCGGTCCGATGTTCGCCGGCGAGATCCGCAAAAAGCGGGTTCAGGCGATGCGCTCCTTCCCCCACTGGCGCTGGCATCTCGACGAGGTGTTCGTGAAAATTAACGGCGAGCGCCACTACCTCTGGCGCGCCGTCGACATGAGGGCGAGATCCTGGAATCCTTCGTCACCAGGACGTGTGACAAGGCCGCAGCACTGAAATTCTTGAAGAAAGCCATGCGTCACCATGGCGCGCCGAAGGCCATCGTCACGGATGGCTTGAAGTCCTATCGGGCCGCCTTGAAGGACTTGAAGGTGGCCGGAAAGCAGGAAATGGGCCGCTGGTTGAACAACCGGGTCGAGAACTCAAACCTTCCATTCCGACGACGAGAGCGGGCCATGCAGCGCTTCCGCCGGTGCTGTCAACTTAACTTGCGAGTAGTCGCCGGTAGAGTTGGAGCCCGTTGCGCGAGTTGCCGTCAAAACAGATACTTACGCCTAGGCGGCTCCCGATCACGACGAACCCGAGCGGCACGAGGGCCGCGAAGGGCGCATGCGCCTTGTGACTGAAATCAGCAGACTTTTCAGATCGCTGCGTCTCTACTTTCCAGTTGAGTTGACAGCGCCCTGAGGTCGCATTTGTGCTTCAGGAGACGCCGGGAAGCGGGCCTGCTGGGTATCCGCTAAGAGTCAGGAGCGGACATCGGCGGCTCCCCCGTTCGAGCCCCCTTACGGTCCGAGAACCCGCCCAGCGGAAGCTAATGTCCGCTTCTTACGCAGCGCAGACCTTAAGTGTGGCAGTCCGGAGCGCGTCAGGCTTCGCGCAAGGCGTGCACCGCGACAAAGCCGCGATTACAAGCGATCTAAGGGGTGCCGGCCTGGATTTCACCCCACATCCGCTCCGCCAACCCTACAGGGATTGGCCACCGCATGGGCGGATCTTGATCAGCCAGTTCATGGAACTCAGGCTCGATGTCCACAATCCTGAACAGCCACGGATCGCGTGCGACCTGCACCCCTACGGACACTCTGCGACGCGGCCGAAGTTCCGGGGCCGCTGGGCGGCCTCTGCGCGGCGCTATGCTGGGCAAGGGACTCTGACCTTGACGCCGTCCTGACGATCCCATGCGACATGCCTTTCCTTCCAGACGACCTGCCTTGGCGTTTGGCGGCTCAATTGACTGAAGGTCATGCGGTCGCGATGGCGGCTAGTGGGGAACGAAGACATCCGATTTGCAGCCTGTGGCGACCCGGCGTGCTCAGCGCCATCGAAATACGGGCGGGGCTAGGCCGGCATTCCTTGCATGGCGTGGCGGATCATGCCGGCTGCGTGGAGGTTTCGTGGCCCGTTCTCGCGATCGATCCCTTTTTCAACGTCAACTCGCCCGAGGATATAGCTCAGGCCGAAAGGCAGATCGCCCACGAAATCTGAAAGGCAGCCCACTGCGCCATGTCGGTGGAAGTATGATCAGGAACCGTTGGGACGCGATGCCAAACAGGCCTCGCAAGTCATCCGTGGATTGCACAGCGCCAAGCGGCCCCGTTCGGACCAGGAAAGCCCACAGCCGAGTTCGGAAGCCTGAGCCTCGAATAGGTCCGCCAACTCCAGCAGGCTTTGCGCTAGCGTCGGGTGCTCACCGGCCGCCAACTCCCGCAGCCGCGAGGCGCTTTGTTTCAATGATGAGTCGGTGTCCACGATGTAGGAGCTTGGCACGGCGAGGGCCCATCCCCCTTGATCATTGTTTTCTGACCGGACGAAGTTGTTGCGGCAGCCTCACTGAAGAGGAGGAAAGATGAGCTCTGAGCCTCTGATCGGGGCGACGGAATTCACAAGGAGGTCCCGGCCCCATCGCGCATACTCGGATCGAGTTCGGGCCGGTGCAGCCGACTTCCCTTGGGTAGGATCAAGCCCCCGGCCGCCGCGACTCCCAGCTCCAGGCTTTCGGCGATCCGCCTGGCGCGTTCAATGAAATGGGTCGCCGCGGCCGGGGGGCATAGGTCTGCAGCCGACTCTTCAAATAGGTGAAGCCACCGATCGAAATGTCGAGCGTCGATCTCGAGCGGTGAGTGCTTGGCCATTGGGCGGCCGTGATACCGGCCACTCATCAGCGCGACCGAAGACCAGAACTCACACATCGTCTTCAGATGGATTTCCCAGTCAGCGACATGGGCCGTAAAAATTGGCGCGAGCAGCGGATCCTGCCGAACCCGCCCATAGAAGCCATGGACCAGAGTCTGGATCATCTGGTCGTCGATACCGGTCTCGGCCTGGATGGCCGAGATGATATCGGCCCGCCGCGCATCAACTGTCATGACGCGCCTCTGCGACGCCGGGTCCGCGCCGGTTTCTCAGAACGATCGCCCCGCCCAACAATGAAAGGATGCTCAACCCAAACCACGTCAGGGCGTAGCTGAAATGGCTGTTGCGGAAGCGAACGACGGTCAAGCCCCCGATGGGGTAGCCGCCCTCGTTCAGGGCGGCATCCGCATCGATGAAATACGGTGCGATGGCATCACCCAACGCGCGGTTTTCAGCGATCGCCGACACATCGCGCGAATACCAACGCCCCTCGTCGGGTGCGTTGGCCCGCAGGAAGCCGCCGTCCGGTTCGCTGATTCTCAAGAGACCTGTCACACGAACCAGGCCAGTCGTCTGTCCGGCCATGCGAGTGGAGGGCGTGCGGCGTTCGGGTGGGACAAATCCGCGGTTGATCAGGATGACGCCCTGGCTTGTCTCGAGCGGAGTCATGACCCAGAAGCCCGCCCCTTCTTCAGTGACTGCCTGGACCAGGACCTCCCGGTCATGGCGAAATACGCCTTCTGCGGTCACGCGCGTATAGGCGTCTTCCGCGGACCAGACCGATACCGCCGGGGCCTCCACGGGAGTCCGCGCGAGACGTTCCTCCACCGTGGCGATCAGGTTCCGCTTCCATTGCAGCCGCTCGACCTGCCAGACGCCCAGCGCCGCGAAGCCCGCGGCCAGGGCGAGACAGAGTCCGAGGAAAGCGGCGCGGATCAGACCCCGCCGGCCTCCACCGGCGGCGGCGCCATGGGCATCATGTTCCCGTGCAGATGGAACATGATCCACAGCGATCCGAAGATCACGATCAGCACCATGATGGCGGTGAACACCAGGGCGACGAGCGTCCAGCCTCCTTCCGATCGGGTGTTCACATGCAGGAAGTAGATCGTGTGAACGACAATCTGAAGGACGGCGAGTAAGGTGACCACGACAGCCGTCGTCGTCGGGGCAAGCACGCCCGACATCACCAGCCAGAAGGGAACGGCGGTCAGGACCGCCGCGATCAGGAAGCCGATCAGATAGCTGCGCCGTGTGCCGTGGTCGTGGGCGACCGGGTGGGCGCCCGGATCCGTGTCATGTGCGCTCACTGGAGAGCTCCCAGCAGATAGACAAAGGTGAACACGCCGATCCAGACGACATCGAGCAGGTGCCAGAACATGGCCAGGCACATGAGACGCCTGCGATTGGCCTCGATCAGGCCGCGCTGGGCGACCTGGACCACCATCACCCCGATCCAGAGGATGCCGAAGGTGACGTGAAGGCCGTGCGTGCCGACCAGCGTGAAGAAGGCCGACAGGAAGGCGCTTCTCTGGGGCGTGGCGCCCTCATGGATCAGGTGGCCGAATTCGTAGAGTTCAACCCCCACAAACGCCATGCCGAGCAGCGCCGTCACGACCAGCCAGCCCAGGGTCCCCCGCTTCCTGCCCTCGTACATGTCCAGCATGGCCATGCCGAAGGTGATGGAGGAGATCAGCAGGAAGGCTGTGTTCAGCGCCACCAGCGGAAGGTCGAACAACTCCAGCTGGGTCGGGCCGCCCGCATGGGCCGTGGCTAGCACGCCGTACGTCGCGAACAGAGTCGCGAAGATGAGCGCGTCGGTCATCAGATAGATCCAGAAGCCGAGCGGCGTCGGGCTGGCGTGAGCCGCGCCGTGGCCGTGCGCGCCCTCTTCCTGTTCGACCAGATAGAAGGTCGGGGACGCGGGCGCAGCCGCGACGCTCTGGGACGTGCGGGGCTTACGAACCGTGCGGGTCGCCTTGCCGAGAGCCTTGGTCATGCCCGAGCCTCCAGAGCGCGACGCGCGGCCTCGTCGGCCGCCACCATGTCGGCCGGAACGTAATACTCCCGGTCGTAGTCGAACGTGAACCAGATCACATAGGCGATCAGGGCCAGGAAGCTGACGGCCGCGAGCCACCAGATGTACCAGATCATGGCGAAGCCCAGGATCATGGACAGGGCCGACATGATGACCCCCGCCCCGGTGTTCTTGGGCATGTGGATGGGCCTGAAGCCCTTCGCCGGCCGCTCGTGACCCCGGTCCTTCATGTCGTACCAGGCGTCCAGGTCATGCACGACCGGGGTGAAGGCGAAGTTGTAGAAGGGCGGCGGCGAGGCGGTGGACCATTCCAGCGTCCGGCCCTCCCACGGGTCGCCCGTGGTGTCGCTCAGCTTGTCGCGGTTCTTGATGCTGACCGCGATCTGGATGACGAAGGCGAGGATCCCGACCAGGATGATGAGAGCCCCGATGCCCGCGACGATGAACCACGGCTGCAGGGTGGGATCCTCGAACAGGCGCACCCGGCGCGTCGTGCCCATCAGGCCGACGATGTAGATCGGCGTCCAGGCGACCCAGTAGCCGATCACCCAGCCCCAGAACGACACCCAGCCCCAGAACCCGTCCAGCTTGAAGCCGAAGGCCTTGGGGAACCAGTAGGTCATGCCAGCGAACAGGCCGAACACCACGCCGCCGATGATGACGTTGTGGAAGTGCGCCACCAGGAACAGCGAGTTGTGCAGAACGAAGTCGGCCGGCGGCACAGCCAGGAGCACCCCGGTCATCCCGCCGACCACGAAGGTGATCATGAAGGCGACCACCCAGGCCATCGGCAGTTCGAAACGGATGCGGCCCCGGTACATCGTGAACAGCCAGTTGAAGATCTTGGCGCCGGTCGGGATGGCGATGACCATCGTCGCGATGCCGAAGAAGCTGTTGACGCTGGCGCCCGCCCCCATCGTGAAGAAGTGGTGCAGCCATACGAGGTAGCTGAGGATGGTGATGACGACCGTCGCGTAGACCATCGACGAGTAGCCGAACAGCCGCTTGCCCGAGAAGGTCGAGGTGATTTCCGAGTAGATTCCGAACACCGGAAGGATCAGGACATAGACCTCGGGATGGCCCCAGATCCAGACCAGGTTCCAGTACATCATGGCGTTGCCGCCAAGGTCGTTGGTGAAGAAGTTGGTGCCGACGTAGCGGTCGAGCATCAGCAGCGCGAAGGCGCCGGTTAGGACCGGAAAGATCGCCAGGGCCAGGACGTTCGAGCACAAGGCAGTCCAGACGAAGACCGGCATCTTCATCAAGGTCATGCCCGGGGCGCGCATCTTGAAGATGGTCGTGACCATGTTGATCGACGACAGGGTCGTGCCGACCCCGGCGATCTGGAGCGCCCATAGGTAATAGTCCGGCCCGACGCCCGGACTGTTCTCTATGTTGGCGACCGGCACATAGTTCAGCCAGCCGGCGGTCGAGAACTCGCCGATGAACAGCGACGCCATGACCAGCAGTGCGCCGGCCACGGTGAGCCACAGGCTGAGGCTGTTCAGGAAGGGGAAGGCGACATCACGCGCGCCGATCTGCAGCGGCATGACGTAGTTCACGAGGCCCACGATCAGCGGGATCGCCACGAAGAAGATCATGATCGTGCCGTGGGCGGTGAAGATCTGATCGTAGTGGTGGGCGTTGAGATAGCCCTCGGCCCCACCGAAGGCGATGGCCTGCTGCAGCCGCATCATGAGAGCGTCGGCGAACCCGCGCAGCAGCATCACGATGCCCAGGATCATGTACATGATCCCAATCTTCTTGTGGTCGACGCTAGTCAGCCATTCGCGCCAGAGCCAGCCCCACAGCCGGAAGCGGAACATCAGGCCGAGGATTCCCACGCCCAGCAGCGCCACCACGGCGAAGGTGCCGATCAGGATGGGCTCGTGGATCGGGAAGGACTCGAGGCTCAGGCGCCCGAAAACGGGATTCAGCGCTGCGGGTGAGGATGCGTGGGACATGGGTCTTCGCTGAACCTATTGATGGCCGCCGTGGGTGGTACTGCCGGTGACCGGCGCGGCGTGCGCGGACGGCGCAGGGGCGTGAGCGTCACCCTGCGGTCCGCGCTCCCCGGATCGCGCCTGCTCATCGTTCACGGGCATGACGTGGCCAGCCTGGGCCATGTGGTCGGAGATGCAGACAGTCCCCGGCGCGACACACCGGTTGACCACGCGCTCGAACAGACCGGCCGGCGCCGAGCTGTAGAGTTCGACCGGGTGTCGCTCGGTCGGATGTTCCAACTCCAGATAGCCGGGCGTGGTGAGCGGACTGCCGACGGCCTGGACCTGCCGCACCCATTGATCGAATTCACCCGACCCGACCGCGCGGAGCTGGAAGCGCATGTGCGAGAAGCCGGCTCCGCTGTAGTTGGCCGAGAAGCCCTCGAACTCACCGGGACGATTGAGCACCGCGTGCAGTTGGCTGCGCATGCCGGGCATGGCGTAGATCATCCCGGCCATGGTCGGCGCGTAGAAGGTGTTCATCATGTTGGTCGAGGTGATGTCGAACCGCACCTCGCGGTCCACCGGCAGGACCAGTTCGTTGACGGTTGCGATGTCGAGTTCAGGGTAGATGAACAGCCACTTCCAGTCCATCGCCACGACCTGAACCACCATCGGCGCCTCGGTGGTGTTGACAGGCTGCCCCTCGGCGATGCGGTCGAGCCGGCGGAAGGGATCCAGAAGGTGAGTGCTCGACCACGTAACCGCACCCAAGCAAATGATCACAAGCAGCGGAATGGACCAGATAGCGAGCTCGAGCGCCGTCGAATGATGGAATTTGGGGTCGTACCGGGCGCTCTTGTTGGAGGCGCGGTACTTCCACGCGAACAGGATCACCATGATGATGACCGGTACGATCACCAGGAGCATGATCCCAGTCGAGAAGTAGATCAGATCGCGCTGCTGAAGGGCGACGTCGCCAGCGGGATTTAGGACCGCGCGCTCGCATCCCACAAGAAGCCCAGTGAGACATAGCGCCACGACCCTCGAGAGGCGTCCTATTTGGGAGGGTTCTTCACGCATGTTCCGCCCGAATTCTGCGTTTCATTGAGGTCGCACGGACGTCTTGCCCGATACGTCTTCTACCCTAGGGCGGCGCGCGCGCAAAAGGCAGGTCCGAGATACTACGTAAGCCCAGCGGCCTTGTCACGGAGCGGGGGGTGTCGCAGAAAGACGACCAAGACTAACCGGCCGCCGGCCTATTGGCACCAGGAGCTGAGCCATGCGCGCGACCAAGGGCGCTTCCACCTCGACGCCGCTGGAAAAGGACGCTCGTCTCATCCACGCTGATGACCACGGGGCTAAGCCCGGCGAGATCGCCATCGGAGTGATCATCGGTCGGACATCCGAGTTCTTCGACTTTTTCGTCTACGCGCTGGCCTCGGTGCTGGTCTTCCCGGCTGTGGTGTTTCCCTATCTGGATCCCGTCACCGCCACTCTGATGTCGTTCGCCGTCTTCTCCCTGGCGTTCGTGGCGCGGCCGTTTGGCACGCTCCTGTTCATGTGGATCGACCGGAACCACGGCCGCGGCGTCAAGCTGACCATCGCACTCTTTCTTCTCGGCGGATCCACGATCGCCATCGCTCTGCTGCCGAGCCACGCTCAGATTGGGGCCCTGTCAGTCTGGTTCCTAGCAGCGTTTCGGATCGGCCAAGGGGTCGCTTGGGGAGGAGCATGGGATGGCTTGCCTACCCTGCTGGCCCTAACCTCCCCCCGTGATCGCCGGGGCTGGTACGCTATGATTCCACAGCTAGGCGCGCCGATTGGGCTGGCGGTCGCCGCTGCTCTCTTTGCCTATTTCCTGATTGTCCTATCGCCGGCCGATTTTCTGAGTTGGGGCTGGCGTTATCCCTTCTTCGTGGCCCTCGCCATAAATGTGGTCGCCCTGTTTGCCCGACTCAGGATCGTTGCGACGCCTGAGTACGGCCGCCTGTTCGAGAACCAGGAGCTGCAGCCCTCTCCTCCCTTTGAGACGGTATTCCGACACTGGCGCACCATTGCACTGGGAGCTCTGGCCCCGCTGGCAAGCTTCGCCCTCTTCCATATCGTCACGGTATTCCCCCTCTCGTGGGTGACGCTAACCGCGCATGAAGAGCCGGTTCGCTTCCTTATCATTGAGTTCATCGGGGCCGGGGTTGGGATCTTGGCGATGATGGGGTCAGGCGTTCTGGCCGACCGGATCGGACGGCGCGCCCTCCTGGCGGTCTCGGCTGTGATGATTGGCGCCTATAGCGGGTTTGCCCCGCAGCTCCTGAACGCCGGGACCGTGGGCGAGACGACGTACATGTTGGTTGGGTTCGCCCTTCTCGGTCTGGCCTTCGGCCAATCCAGCGGCCTGATCGACGACCGCCTGCCCATCCAGTATCGCTATACAGGCGCAGCGATTGTGGCAAACACAGCATGGCTCGTGGGCGCCGGTTTCGCGCCTCTCGTCGCACTTTTCCTGGCGCACCAGTTTGGTCTGTGGTCAGTCGGACTGTACTTGCTGTCGGGCGTACTCTGCACGCTCGCGGCATTGGGGATCAATCGTGAGTGGGGCCGCAGGGAAGTTTAGTCCCCTGCATCGGAAAGTAGCGGACATCTGCGCTATTCCCGCGGCACCAAGCTGTCGACATGGCGCTGCGCGCCCCGTGGGGGCATCGCAGATTGGCGCTCATTCCGAGCGCGGCCGCTCCATGTTGCGCCTCGCGGAGCTTGTGCGAAATTCGAGCGGCCGTTTCGCGCCACTAGCGGTCATTGATGCCTCCATGGAATCCGAGCTTTCGAGGGTGTCGCGCTGAGTGATTGCGCTGGCCCTGTTGCGGACGATAGCAAGGAGTTCGTGACCGGGCTTATGGGCTGCATCGGTCTGCCTCCAAGATGACCGGGGGCTACGTGACCCCGAGCGACCGGAGCTTTCTCGAAAACGATATCCGCCTGGAGGCATTGACCCCGATGGTCGTCCACGCAGCAAGCCGAGATTACTTCCGAGAAATCACGAAGTTTACATAATCGCCGCGAACAGGAGCAAACAGCCGGTCCCGACCATCAGGACAAAGACGGCCGTCATCACCCAGAAATAGAGCGGCTGCCTCTCCACCCGGGCGTATATCCACCCGGACTTGTCCCGCAGTCGCCTGTGCCGGATCGCCGACCACAGGCCTTCCAGTCCGATGGCGAGGGACAGCACCCCGAGCAGAAACTTCATGGTCAGGGACGTTCGGAGGACAGCCGGGCTGCTGCGACGAGAATGTTCTCCGCCTGTGGCAAGGCTTGGTACCCGCGTCGACAAATCTCTCCCACGATCCGGCCCTCCATCTCGAGCAAGTGCGGCGACCGGAAACCCGCGTCCGATACCCGAGTGTCGTAGAGGTGGTCAGCCCGGTATCGCTCCTGGCGGATTCGCCGGAATTGGGATGTCTCGCAATCGTACTCGTTGAGAAAGGCGTCAATCAGCGCGGGGCCGTCCCGTGTCGCGGAGACCGACCATGACCAGGCGGTTCTTGTGTTCGGCCCGGTCTGGCTTGGCGCCGAGAGATAATCTCCCCGGCCTTCACTCTGACTGAGAATATACACCCTCCCGCCAAGCGGCGCCGACTGCTGCCCAACAGGGATCAGGAGCGCCATGGCAAGGGCCAGAGTCGAGATCATCGTTCGCTCCATGCTGCGGCTCGGCGACCGCCGGTCGAGGTGGCCAAAGGCCTCAGGGTTGTGATGGCGTGCCCTGGGATGGGGCGGGTCGGAACGCTCCGGCGGCTCCGTCCCATTCGAGAATAACGGTTTCGCACGCAGCGCCCGGAACACATGCAGGACCGTCCAGAAGCTGCGCAGGCGCGTGGTCAACCTTCAACCGCGGCCATCGACCGGGCGCCGAAACGAAGGCTCGCGTCGCATCTTGCGTTTCGTTGGTGACCCAGACCTCGTAGCCATACTCCGGAAAGCCTTCGCAGGCGCTCGGCGCCTCAAGAACCCAGTCCCGCTTTCCATCGCCGTTCACATCGGGCGTCGAGGCCACGGCGGGGTAGGATACGGTGAAATCGTCGGCCTCATCGGGGGAACCGCAGGCGCGGCGGCCGGCAAGATAGCGGTCAAGGACGGCTGCCGGAATGCCGGCCGGTAGTACGGGCCGCCCCTCGCTGTCGCCAAGGTCCACGGTCGCCTCGCCGAAGCCGCTTATCACAGCTTCACCATCTGCGCTCGGACGCTCGGTGAGGCTACCGGATACCGTGTCCCAGGCCCATGCAAGGCGACAGACCTCCCGGGCGGACGGGCAGTTCAGGTGGTGAAACGACGCCTCCAGGCGTACTTCGCCTCCGACTGGACGAATATCCATGTCCCAAGCCTGACGGTCGAATACGCGCCGGTAATGGTCGGCCTCGCTGACGTACAGGCTGAGGCGACAGCCTCCGGTCCCGCAGAAGTTTCCGCCTTCCGGCCAGCGGATCAGCCAGTCCTCGACGCCATCCCTGCTGACGTCGACGGGTATCAGCACGCCGGGAGGCGGTTCCGTCAGCCTGACCGGGCGATTGGTGGGGTCCTCGATGTCAAAGGACACCCGATTGAGTTCGTCCAGGACATACCAGACGAATCCTGAAGGGGGCTCCTGTGCGGCAACAGCGCCGGGCGACAAGACAAGGCAGAGGCCGACCAGCACTCCTGGTCCTGTCTCACGTAATCTGGCGAACATCGCCCCCTCCCAATCCGGCCTCCGAGGTTCCATGAGAGGAGACGCCGCAGACGCCGGCATGCGGCGATCAAACGGCGCTGCTCAGCTCCCGGAATGCTGTAGTCTCCCTGCGGCAGTCAGCGCCTAAGGCGTCTCGGTGATCAGGAGGTTCGCGGCCGCGGTGCCGCCGCCGAACGTGCCGACCCAGACGTCATAGGTCCCGCTCTGCGGACGGTTGAAGCGCACCTCGGCGTCGCCGTCGCCCCAGCTGTCGTCGTCACAGTACCAGCGGCCGTCCGGGCCGTTGATGATCAGGGTGGTGTCCGTCGAGGAGCGGGTGCGGAACACCAGCGGCAGGCCGCCGGCGCTATAGGTCACCTCGAAGTCCGGCGCGGCGCTGATCTTCCCGACGCAGGCGCCGGGCAGGTCCGTGTCGGTGTAGGCGTCGATCGAACCGCCGGCGGTGATCGAGACGCGATACGGGTCCGGCGTGAAGCCGGCGTTCAGGCGGATCTCGCCGAAGTTGGCGGTCAGGCCGGCATTCTGGGCGTGGGCGACGGCCGGAGACAGGGCGGCGGCCGCGAGGGCGAGGCCGCAAACGACGGACTTCATGATGGTTCCCCCCAGCCAAAGCGCCGGATTTATAGCGTTTTACCCGCAAAACATCGGTCGTCAATAGAGTTGGTCGACCGCGGTCGCCTTATCTGGCCGCGTTGCCGAATGGACAGCGCCGGATGCCTTTCGACTGATGCGCTTCGAACAAGGGACATCAGCCCGCGACCGGATGCGCCATGAAGGCGCTATTTCGACCCGGTGCGCCCGAGACCTGCACGGTTGCCACGAGCCATTGGCGCAGAGACCGTCCCAAGAGGTCGACAGCGCGGCTGTACACGTCCGCGCCCCTCGGTCCAGAAGTTCAGAAAAGCTGGACGTTCACTATGCATCCGTCTTCAACGGTCAGCACCGTTAAGGCTTCGCTGCCCTCGATCCCCTTCACCCGGGAGGCGATCGCGACCTGTCTCGCGGTCCCGATGAGTCCGGTGATCACGAGGTGCTGGTTCGGGAGATCGCTCGGTTGAAGACGTTCGTAGAACTCTGCGTCCGTCATGGTTTCGGTGGGCGAACGCCAGAGTGTTCCGGGCCGGGTCACCCATCTGATCGCGCCGGGGTCGCGCGCCGCCACTCCCTGAACATAAGCTTCGGCGGCCTCCGCCGCTGTGCGCGACCGATCGGGGCCACTGCTCTGACAAGAGCCGTACTGGAGGAGGGCGGCCGCAGCGAAGACTGTTGCGAGCATATTCGTTCCTGATTTCCTCACGACCCGACCGCCCCAAGCCGTCGGAAACAACAGTCCGGAGCCGAGATGCACCCATCAGCTCAACCTGGCTGTGCACTGCAACCGGAGCCTCAGGAGAGCCTCGGCAGCGCTATCGGCTGCCTCCCCGCCTATCGGGCAACTTCCAGGATTTGAACTGGATGCCGTCTGCCGTTTCAGCAGATCAGCAATAGAACCGACACCTTCCGATTGGCAAGCGACGAGCCAGGTGTTTGCCTGACCAGGTCGTCACCCCTTGGACCTTGCCACCGTGTCCACGCCCTTGCCGGACGCCGGCGCCCTCGTCGATGCCAAGCCGAGGCGGGTCATCGCGTCCTGCACCTCGTCCATGGCCAGGGTTTCGATGGCGTCCTGGTAGCCCAGCGCTGCGGCCGCCTGCAACAGTTCGATCCCTTGCCGCTCATCGGTGGTGATGCCGCCTTCGCCCACAAAGGTCATCTTGCCGAGCACGGTCAAGGCTTGCGGATCGTTGCGGGCGGCTCCGAGGCGGATGTAGCGCAGCCCTTCGGAAACGTTTTCTTCCACGCCCTGGCCCAGCACCAGCGAAAGGCCGTAGACGCCCTGCGCCTCGGGATGGCCCAGGTCGGCTGCACGCCGGAATAAGTCCATGCCCGCAGCGATGTCGCGGGGGACCCCTTGGCCGGTCATGTACAGTTGCCCCAGAAACGACATGCCTGCAGGGTCACCGGCTTCGGCCGCACGGCGGAACATGGCAACGGCGCCGCGTTCATCCTGCGCCACACCCCGGCCGACGAACATCATGCGCGCCAGTTCGGTCATTGATGGACCGTGGCCCTGGTCGGCAGCGAGGCGGGCGTAATGCGCCGCGCGTTCCCAGTTCTCCGCGGCGCCGACGCCCAGTTCGTAAACGATCGTGCCGAGAGCGGCCTGGGCAAACAGTTCGCCCGCATCGGCCGCTCGCTCCAGATTCGCTACGGCATCAGGATCGTGCTGCCCGTCAGCCAGGCGGCTGAGTCGATAGAGCCCGTTCAGCCCCGCGCCGTAGGTGCTGCCTGCCGCCGCCGCCCGGGCCGTAGCGTCGAGCGCTAGCGCCTCATCCTGCGGACCGCCGATCCCCTCGTGCGCGAAATAGCCCAGGTTTGCGAGCGCGTCGGCGTGACCGCGCTCACCGGCCGTAGCAAACCAGCGGCGCGCCTCGGCGTCATCCCGTCGGACCCCGGCATACCCGGTGTAATAAAGCCGGCCCAGGTTCCATGCACTTTCGGGATTGCCCTCTTCCGCCTCGGCGAATAGCCGGGCAACCACCTGCTCAGCCGTTTCCTGCCGATTGATGATGTAACTGCGGCGATCGACGACGGACTGCGGCCCCCCGATCGACTGACCGCCGCTGCCCAGCGCAGCCGCCAGCCCGTCCAACGGGGTGCCCATGGCGTCCAACCCAGCCGAGGAAGGAGCGGGTGAGCCGCTGCTGCCGCCTAGCGAACGCTGCTGCGCCAGTCCGGCCTGGAACGCGCGATCAGCTGCGGCGCGATCGTTGCTCGCATCCTGTGCCCGCATCGACGCCATCATCGCCTGGCGATTGCGTTCGTCTGTCGCGGGATCGGCCTGTGCCGCACCGGCCGCAAACCCGGCCACCATAGCTAGAAACGCCACTGTCGAACGCCATGCGCGCATACCAAAACCCTCTCCCAAAACGGTGTAACGTGAAGCTGGCGCATAACCGCGGGTGGAGCAATTGCTTTCATCGGCGCGCCGCCTTCGGGTGCGACCAGTTACATTCCGACAAAAAACGAGACCTGCGACGCCATAGGCGCTTCGAGGCTCGCCAACATGCGTCATGGGCGGCTTCGCCAAGGTCGGTTTCCGCCCTCCTCGGGGCCGCGGCGCCGCCTTCGCTTCGACGCCGGCCGAAAAGCCCCGTTCCCAGTGCAGCTGGCGGGTGAGATCTGGGCGGAGCCGCGCTGCTTGGCAGCACGCCTGAGAGCAGACCTTCCCCAACAGCCGCAATGAGTCAGAAGCAGCCGTCAGAACACCCTGATCAAATCCTTCTCAACACGGAGGCCCCTCCCACTGAGGAGGCTACGCCTTTCGATGAAATCGACTTCCACGCCCAGCGCATCGACAAGGTCGAGATAGGCCCCGCCCATATCAAACGCGTCGAAATCAGCGCCCGGGGCGATGTCGAACGCCACATCGACGTCAGAACCCAGCCCGGCTTCGTCGCGCGCCACCGATCCGAACAGGTAGACGTGCGCCAGGCCTCGGGCTCTCAGGAAAGGCTCGAGGCTTCGCAGTTTCGCGAGGGCGTCATCACGGCGCATGTGACCCGATCCTACGCCGCCATCCGGTGTTGGGAAGGCTCGGCGGCGCGTCTCGCCAGCGACACCCCTCGCTCGCGGAGCAGCCTGCCGGCGAGCTCAGTCAAGCGGGTTACGGCTGTGTCGCTGGCGCAGAGGATCCGGTTATCGACCGGGTCCCAGCCGGCCTGATCGAGGTAGCTCACGGCCGCCCCCTCCCCGCCCAGTGAGACCACGAGGCGCCGCAGATCGGCGCACGGAAAGCGAGGTCGCATCGACGGCCCAGTCGAGCGCGGCGCGGGCGCGGGAAATTTTCTAATGGGGTCATAAAGGAATTGTCGGACACCCATGTCCGGTTTTCCGGCCGCTGATGTCCGGTTTTTCGGAGTTTGACCGGACGCGGGCGTCCTGTTTTGCACCGTTTGAGCGGTCGTGGGTGTCCGCTTTTCGGCGACCTCGGCCACGACCTCGGGGACCATCGCACGATACATGTTGGTGCGGGAACGCCCTTTGCGGACGTCGATCTCGAGGTACCCGGCCTCCTGAAGATCAGCGAGGTGACGGCGGAGCTGGCGATCACTTTGTCCGAGATTGGCGGCCATGCTCCCCTGCCCGCGCCACGCGCCCCCGGCAGCGCTGTTCAGGTCGTGCAGCAGGAGCCCGGCGACGGCCTTGGCGCCGACAGACAGCGTCGGGTCGGTGACGATGCGCTGATGCCAGGCCAGCTTATCAGCGACGAAGTTTTCAGGATCGAGCAAGCGGCTCATGCCAGCGCCTCCCGCGTTGCAGCAGAGTCCGTGAGGCGGTAGAAAGGCGTCGGCCTTGTTTGCTGAACCAAGCCCATTTGAACCCCGCCGCGCGCTGCAACGCCGGCGGGGTTTTTCGTTTCGGGTTTCCGACGGAACCGGGTAGCCAAACGCCCGAAATCTCCAGGGATTTCAATCGGCGTCCGACACCCGGTTAGACAGCCCAAGTCTCTGAGAATACGGATGGAGCCGAGCCCCACCCTGTCCGCCACCTTCATGGTGAAGCCCCGGGCCCGCGCCATGGACGGACCGGTCCCGGAGCCAGCGGAAGAGGGGCGAACCGGCGCCCCGGACCCGGCCTGTCCGGCCGATCGGCAGAGGTGTTCAGAAACGGGCCGTCAGCGCCAGGCGGCCGCTGATCGGGCGTTGCGGCGTACTGATGTCGGCCGGGGCGTAGAAGGGGTTGCCGAAGCTGAAGGTGTCGTCATCCCGGTTGAACAGATTGTCGATGGACGCCCGGACGCTCCATCGGCCGACTTCCGCGCTGACGCCGATCTGGCTGGTGAGATAGCCGGCGGACGCGCTGTTCGAGGTCGGGGACAGGGCGATGTCCGTCGGCCCGACATAGCCGAGGCGGAGTTCGGAGCGCACCACCGCCTGCGCCAGCCGGGCTTCATGCACCAGTCCGCCCTGGAGGCTGAAGTCCGCCACCCCGGGCAGACGGCTGTCCGCCCCCAGGGCGAATCCGGGATCGGGACGCGAGAGTTCGGGGTCGTTGACGACCGCATGGCCGTCGAGGGTCCAGTGTCCGAGCCGCCACTCCACCTCGCCTTCGACCCCGCGGTTCCGGCCGTCGCCGAGATTGGCGGTGAACGGCAGGCCGCGCGCGTCGAACCGGTCGGACTGGATGTCGCTCCAGTCCGCCACGAAGACGGCGACGCGACCCCGCAGCGCGCCATCGCGCAGGCTGAACCTCGCCCCGAGCTCGCCGGCCACGATCTCGTCCGGGCGGACGGCGCGATACGGCTGCGCCCCGCCGACCCCGGTCGTTCCGGCGTTGAAGCCCGGTCCGCGATAGCCCTCGGTCGCCAATGCATAGAAGACGAAGGGCCCCCGATCGTACTCCACGACCAGACGCGGCGCGACGCCCACCAGGGCGTCGTCTCCCGCGACGACGTCCGGAGAACCGCCGGCTTCGCTGCGGTGCTCCACGCCGATGCGGAACAGGCGCGCGCCCAGGGTGATCCTCAGCCGGTCGTCGGGGGCATAGACGCCTTCGCCGAACAGGGCGGCCTCATCGACATGGTCGCGGCGGCGCCGGAAAAGCGCGGCCGCCCCGCCCTGCCCGTCCGAGACCGCGACGGTCCGGTTGTGCGTGTACTCGGAGAAGAACAGGCCGGCGCTCCAGCTGAACCGGCTCCCGAGCGCGCCGTTCAGGCGGATCTCATGCACCGCGGCGGACAGGTCGTCGGACTGGTCCAGCGCGGCCGTGCCGGCCAGGCCGAACACGCCCGCCGAGGGCGTGGCGTCATACCGGGCGTCGAGACCGTGGGACTGGATGCTCGACGACGCCCGTATCCGCGCCCAGCCCAGATCGCCGTCAACCGCGGCCCAGAAGCCGTCGAAGTCGTTCCGGCTGGGCTCGCTCAGGCTGCGGCGTCGCGCGTAGGGGGCATCCGGACCCAGGGTCGCATATTGGGTGTCGTCGACGCTGATGGTCTGGGCGAGGAAGCCCGCCCTCAGGGTCCAGGCCGGATTGACGCGCCACAGGGTGGAGAGCCTCAGCCCCTGACGGCGCATGTCTCCGCTGTCCTCAAGGTTCAGCGCCGTATCATCGACGTATCCGCCAGCGGTCTCGTCATAGCCGACCAGCCGCACGGCGAGCCGGTCGGTCAGAACGGGCAGGTTGAGGATCAGTTCGGCCGCATGGCCGGGCCCGCCTCCGTCCGTCGCGGTCGCCTCCACCATGGCGCGGCCGTAGAAGCCCGTCGGATCGGGTGCGCGCGTCACGACCTGCACCACCCCGCCCATCGAGCCCGCGCCATACAGAGCGCCCTGGGGCCCCCGCAGCACCTCGACCCGCTCGATATCGGCCAGCCGCAGCGCCGGGTCCGGGGCGTCGTAGGTCAGGCGGACATCGTCCAGATAGAGGCCGATCAGCGCCTGGGCCTGACCGGCCACGGGGCCGTCGGCCAGGCCGCGAATGAACAGCTTGTCGCGTCCGGGACCGAGATTGGTCATCGTCAGGCCCGCGACCCGGCCGGCCACGCCCTGCAGGTCCGTCACACCGGCCCGGTCCAGCGTCAGGCCGTCCAGCGAGGACAGGCCGTAGGGCGCGCGCGACAACAGAAGATTGTCCGAGCGCGCGGCCGTCACGACGACCTCGTCGAGGACGGTCGGGCGCGTTGTCTCCCGCTCCGGCGCGACCGGAGCCGCCACGGGCGCGGGCGGAGCGAGGCGCACGATCCGCCAGGCGCCGCCGCCGATCGGACGGGCGGCGCAATGCGTGCCCAGGGTCAGGCGGGACAGGGCGCTCTCGACCGGCATTCGCCCCCGAACACCCCGGGTAGGGCCGCACCGCTCGCTCCCGGCCGCGTCGATGGTGACGCCGGCCTGCAGCCCGAAATCGAGCAGGGCGCTCCGCAGGGGTTGCGGGGCGACGGAGACATCCACGACCGACCGGTCCTGGGCTTCGGCCGCCACAGGGACCGAAGCGGTCAGGACGGCGGCCAGGGCGCTGAGGGAAGCTCTTACCAAGAGGGCGACGTCCGAAGCAGGTTCAGCGCCGTTCTAGCCGAACCCCCTGCGGCCCGCGAGTGGCCTTGATCGGCAGGAAGCGCTCAAGCCGGTCGATGACGGCGGACTCGTCGTCGAGCAGCAGAACGCCGGAGAAGCGCAGGTTCGCGGCGTCCGGCGTCACGGTCACCGGGACGGCGAAGGCGCGGCTGAGATCAGCGGCGATCTCGCTCAGAGGCCGATCGTCATACGCCCGCCGCCCCTCCGTCCAGGCGGCCGCGTTGCGCGTATCGACCGACGTCACGGCCATCCGGTCGTCAGCATCGGCGCGGCGGACCGCCTGCCCGACCGTCAGCCGCACCCGTCGGGCCGGGGCGTCGAGATCGGAAACCTCCACCACGCCGCGCAGGACCGACACCGCGGTTTCGCCCCCGGAGCGGCGGATGTTGAAGGCCGTGCCGACGACGCGGACCTGACTTTCGCCGACATCGATCAGGAAGGGCCGCCCGGCGTCATGCGCGACGTCGAATACGGCCTCGGCCTGATCCATGCGAACCCGTCGCCGCCCCCGCTCCATCCTTACGGACAGGGTGGATCCGCCGTTGATCTGCAGCTTCGAGCCGTCCTCCAGCACCACCGTGCGGGTTTCTCCCGGAGCGGTCTGATAGACCACGTCAGGCGACGATCGGAGCAGGGGCGCCAGCAGCACCGCCGCGGCGACGGCCGCCGCCATGGCCGGCGCGGCGATCAGCCATCGGCGGTCCTTCCCCCTGCGCCGTTCGCGGTGCGCGGCCAGATCGAACACCGGCGCGCGTTGAACGGACGAGAGCGCGTCGGCCGCGCTCCAGAGACCTTCCGCCTCGTCGAAGGCGCGCCGGTGCGCGGGGTCCGCGTCCAGCCAGACCGCCGCCGCATCCCAGTCCGCGACCGTGACATCGTCGGCGCGCAGACGCACGACCCAGGCGGCGGCCTGGGCAGCGATCTGCTCGTCCCTGATGATGTCGTTTCGGGTCATGGTCCTGTCCGCGCCCCGGGGGGCCTTGAGGGAGAGACGACGCGGACGCGTCCCATCCTCAACAAAAAAAGGCGAAACCGCGTCATCATGGCCAGCCCACCTTGAGCAACAGCTCCTTCAGGGCGCCGGAGATGTACTTCTCCACCGCGCTGCGCGAGACGCCCATCCGGTCGGCGACCTCGGCCTGGCTCAGACCGGCCAGCTTGTGCAGGCGAAACGCCTCGGCGGCCTTCGGGGGCATCCGACCGATCGCCGTCATCACCTTCTCAAGTTTCAGCCGGGCCCAGGTCGCGTCCTCGGCCGACGGCGCGTCGGCCGCGTCTCCCGCCGCATCGGCGCCCTGCGCCCGGCGCCACTCCAGATCACGCGCCCCCGCCCGCCGCTGCGCCTTCGAACCGTCCAGCGCCAGGTTCGCCGCCATCCGGTACAGGAAGGCTTGCGGATGGCGCACCTGGGCCGCCGCCTCCCCCGTGAGCGCCTGCAGCCGCAGCCAGACATCCTGAACAAGGTCCTCCGCAGTCGCCGATGAGCCCGTGCGGGCGGTCAGGAACCGCAGGAGGGCCGGCCGCACCTCCAGCCAGACATCGACAAGCGCCTGTCGAGCGACAGCGTCGGGGTCGTCCTGCGAGAGCTCGGGCGGCGGGATCACCGGCGCATCGTGGGTCGCGCCGCGCCCCCGGGCAACGGGGTTCGCCTCTCCCGAAGATTTTTTTGTGGGGCCGGACACGCCGTGTCGTCTCAGGCCCACAGACTGTTCCTGAGGCGCTCATGTTTCCTGCCCGGCTCACCCTCCCCGACCCCGCTCCGCCGTCCTCGCGCGAGCGCCGGACCCTGTCCTCCAGCATCATCCGTTTCGACGACCCCCGTCAGGCCGAGCGACGGCGCGTGGAGCGCTTCATCGAGGACGCCTACGCCGACGCCTACGGCAGCCGCATCCCCGGCCACTATCCGACCCTGATGAGCGTGCAGGACGAGGCCGGGGTCATCTATGCCGTCGTCGGCTTCCGCCCGGCGGCCGAGGAGCGGTTGTTCCTCGAACAGTATCTCACGGCGCCCGTCGAGGATGTACTGGGCCGTGCAATAGGCGCGACGGTCGCCCGCGCGCAGATCGTGGAGATCGGCGGCCTGGCCTCCAGCGGCCAGGGTGCGACCGTCTTCCTGTTCGCCGCCATGGCGCATCACCTTCAGCGCGAAGGTCTGGGTTTCGCGGTGGCGACCGCGACCGGTGAGTTGCGCCGGATCTTCAGTCGCGCGGGTCTGGGCGCTCTCGAACTGGCCAAGGCCGATCCGGGACGCCTGGACGACGGCGGCGGGGCCTGGGGCGCCTACTACCAGACCGATCCGGTGGTTCTGGCGGGCTGTATCTCCGCGGCGACGGCCCCCCTCGACCAGTTCTCCCGAACCGCGTCCGTCGGCCGCGCCGTTCGCACCCGCCTGCACTACGAGGATCGCCGATGAGCGCCGTCATCGACGCGCTGATGCAGCGCGCCCGGGCGACGCCTGACGAGATCGTGCTGAGCTGGACGGACGGCGCGCTCACCGCCGCCGGGCTGGCGGCCGCGGTGTCCGGCCTCGCCGCCCGGTTCGCCGGCGACGTCTCGCCGGTCGGCGTCGCGCTCGACAACGGCCCGGCCTGGGTCGTCACCGATCTGGCGCTGATCCTGGCGGGTCGGCCGTCCGTGCCGATCCCGCCGTTCTTCACCGCCTCCCAGCGCGACCACGCGCTTGCGGACGCCGGCGCCGGCCTGCTGGTGGGCGCCGGAGACAGCGATGACGACCCGTGTGTCCCGGGCGGCGGGCGTATCCGTCTCAACAGCACCGGCATCGCCGCGCGCCCCCTTCACCCGGGCACGGCCAAGATCACCTATACGTCCGGCTCCACCGGCGCCCCCAAGGGCGTCTGTCTGTCGCAGGCGCAGATGGACGCCGTTGCGGGTTCGCTCGTCAGCGTGCTGGGCCGTGACCGCGCCGGACTGCACATGCCGGTTCTGCCCCTCGCCGTGCTGCTCGAGAATGTGGCCGGCCTGTACGCGACGCTTCTGGCGGGCGGGCGCTACCATGCCGTCGGCCTCGCTGAAGCGGGCATGGGCGAGGCCTTCCGTCCGGACTTCGCCCGCCTGTTGACCGCCGTCGCCGCGACCGGTGTCACGACCCTGATCCTGGTGCCGGAGCTGCTGCGAGGACTGATCGCGGCGCAGGCGGCCCTGAAGCTGGATCATCGGCTGGAGATGATCGCGGTCGGCGGCGCGCGCGTCGCCCCGGCCCTGCTCGCCGCCGCCGCCGCCGCGGGCCTTCCCGTCGTCGAGGGCTACGGGTTGAGCGAATGCGCCTCCGTCGTCGCCCTGAACACGCCGGACGACGCCCGCCCCGGAACGGTCGGCCGCCCCCTGCCGCATCTGACGGTCACCCTGGCCGACGATGGTGAAATTCTCGTCTCGCCGCGCCCCTTCCTCGGCTACGTGGGCGGACAAGGCGGCCCGGATGTCGTGGCGACCGGGGACATCGGCGTCTTCGACAGCGAGGGCCGCCTCAAGGTCGAGGGCCGCAAGTCCAACACCCTGATCACCGCCTTCGGCCGCAACGTCGCCCCTGAATGGGTCGAGAGCGAGCTTCTGGCCGAACCCCAGATACTGCAGGCCATGGTGATGGGCGAAGCCGCGGCGACCCTGTCGGCCCTCCTCGTGCCCATGCCGGGCGCCGATCCCTCACAGGTCCAGGCCGCCGTCGCCCGCGCCAACAGCCGCCTGCCGGACTACGCCCGCATCGCCGACTGGCGGCTGGTCGCCCCGTTTGATCCGGCCGCCGGACAGGTCACCGCCAACGGCCGTCCGCGTCGCGAGGTCCTGCGCCGGACCTACGCCCCGCCTCCTTCTCCCTCCCAAGCCGCCTGAGAGTTCGCATGTCCTTTTTCGATGAGCTGGTCGCCGCGACCGCTGCGGAACGCGCGGCCTTCGCCGCCATCCCGCAAATCCGTGACGGTCTGGCCGGCCGTATCAGCCGCGACACCTACGTCGCCTACCTGGCCCAGGCCTATCACCACGTCCGGCACACCGTGCCCCTGATGCAGGCGGCCCGGGCCGGGCTTGATGACGACCACGCGGTCTTCAAAAGCGCCCTGGACGACTACATCGCCGAGGAGACCGGCCACGAGAGGTGGATCCTGAACGACATCCGCGCCGCAGGCGGCGATCCCGACCGGACGGTCCGCGACGGCCCCAACGTCGCGACGGAGGTCATGGTCGCCTACGCCTACGACACCATCCAGCGGATCAACCCCATGGCCTTCTTCGGCATGGTCTATGTGCTGGAGGGCACCAGCATCCAGCTGGCCAGCGTCGGCGCGGACGCGGTTCAGAAAAGCCTCGGCCTGCCCCCCGCCGCGTTTTCATATCTCGTCTCTCACGGCGCGCTGGACCAGGACCACATCCTGTTCCTCAAACAACTGCTCGACGGCGTCTCCAGCCCCGACGACCGTGCGGCCATCGTCCATATGGCCAGGGTGATGTTCGGCCTGTTCGGCGGCGTCTTCGCCTCCATCCCCCATGTCGCCACGCGGGAGACGGCCGATGCGCTTTAAGGATCGCGACATCCTCGTCACCGGAGGCTCGGGCGCGCTCGGACGCCGCGTCTTGGAACAGATGCAACGGGAGGGCGGCCGCGTGACCGTCATCGCCCGCGCCCCCGTGGACGGCCGGAACACCCTCGTCGGCGACCTGTCGACCGCGCACGGTCTCGAGACCGTGGCCGCGGCGGTCGCCGGGCGTCCGTGGGACCTGCTGGTCAACATCGCCGGGATCCAGCATTTCGGGCCGCTGGAGCAGCAGACGCCCGAACATCTGCTCGCCAGCTACATGGTCAACCTGATCGCTCCCGCCCGACTGGCGCAGGCGGTTCTGCCCGGCATGAAGGGGCGTGGGCGGGGCCAGATCGCCAACGTCGGCTCGATCTTCGGCTCCATCAACTTCGCCCATTTCGCCACCTACTCCAGCGCGAAGGCCGGGATGAGGGCGCTCAGCCAGTCCCTTCGGCGAGAGCTGACCGGTACGGGGATCGACGTCACCTATGTGGCTCCGCGCGCCGTGGCGACGCCCTTCAACTCGGACAGGGTCAATGAGTTCGCCCGTCTCACCGGCATGGCCGTTGACGATCCCGACCGCATCGCCCGCCGGATCGTGGCCGCGATCCGGAAGAACCGCCGCGACGTCTATCTCGGCTTCCCCGAGGCCCTTTTCGTCCGGCTCAACGCCGTTGCGCCCGGCCTGATCGACGGCGCCCTGAAGTCCAACGACCTGAAGGCCCGCGCGCTTTTCGCGGGCTGATCATCAAAGGAGGAAACCGCCCATGAAACCCGCCCTGCTCGCCCTGGCCGCGATGGTCGCCCCGCTGATGGTGGCCTCCGCCGCCCATGCCGACGCCTGCGACGATCGCGTCCGCGCCCTCCAGCAGTCCTGGGACCATGTGAATTTCGAGGTTCCGGAGGGTGTCCGCACCGCCGAGATGGCCCGCCTGAACACCCAGGCTGACGCCGTGGTCGCCCAGTGCCCGAACAGGGCTGAACCGCTGATCTGGGACGCCATCATCACCGCGTCCGAAGCCGGCCTGCGCGGCGGCATCGGCGCCCTCGGTCTGGTGCGTGACGCCCGTTCGGAACTGGAACGGGCCGAGCGGATCAACCCCCGCGCGCTCAACGGCGCCGCCTACGTCAGCCTCGGCTCGCTCTACGCCCAGGTGCCCGGCGCCCCGCTCGGCTTCGGCAATCGCCAGCGGGCCCGCGAGTATCTGCAGCGTGGTCTGGCCCTGGCGCCCAATGACATCGACGCCAACTTCTTCATGGGCGATCTGCTGGTCCGCGAACACGACTGGGACGGCGCCGCCCGTTACCTGCAGAAGGCCATCGACGCCCCGGCCCGCCCCGGACGCGCCGTCGCCGACCGGGGCCGCAAGGCCGAGGCCCGCGCCCTGCTCGCCCGCGCCCAGCAGCACCACTGAACGGAGCCGCAATGACCATGCATCCACCTGTCGCCCTGTCGCTCGACGTCGTCCAACGGCGCCGGAAATGGTTCGCCGGCCTCGTTCTCCTCGCCCTTCTGGCTGTTACCGCCAGCGTGCGCTCCGTCACCGCCTTCGACGGTGAATGGCACGAGGGCGTCGAGGCCCTGGGGCTGGCGCTCATCGTCCTCGCGATCGTCGGTCGCGGCTGGTGCTCGCTCTACATCGGGGGGCGGAAGAAGGCCGAGATCGTGGATCGCGGCCCCTATTCCATCACCCGTAACCCGCTCTATGTGTTCAGCTTCATCGGCGCCTTCGGGATCGGCGCGCAGACCGGCAGCCTGGTCGTGGGCGCCGTTTTCGCGCTGGCGACCTTCCTCGTCTTCGTCCGGACGGTCGGTCGGGAGGAGGCCTGGCTGGCGGAGCATTTCGGCGAAACCTATGACGCCTATCGCGCCCGCACGCCGCGGTTCTGGCCCGATGTCTCGCGCTGGCGCGACGCCGAGGAGCTGACCGTCCGTCCCGCCTTCTTTCTCCGCACCTTGCGGGACGGCCTGACCTTCCTCGCGGCCATCCCCGTCATGGAAGGGATCGAACATCTTCAATCGACCGGGCTGATCGGCTTCAGGATCGGACTGTTCTGACCGACCTTCAGCGGGAGGGGGGAACCGGCCGGGCGGGACCCGCCCCGCGCTGCAGCCTTGCAACAGCCGGCCACCGCGGCGCCTCCGGCCCTTGCGTCGCGCCTGAAACCGGTCTCGGATCGGCGTCAGCGGTCTGTATTCAAGGCCGGGGCAGGCCCCGGTCCGGAGGTCAGGAATGTCCGGTACGCTCTCGGCTTTGAAGGTAGGGCAGGATGTGCCCTGGGTGACGAGTTGGACCGGAGAGGAACACCTCGGGATCGGCCGCTGCTTCACGGTCAACGGGCGCCCGGCTCTCTGTCAGGCTGACGCGGCCGGGCGGGGCAAGCCGCAATACTCCAAAAACCATCTCGTCCGGCAGCGCCTCTCGGTCATGCGGATGCTGTGCCCGATGTGCGGCGACCCGACCCGCGAGGACGATCGCTGGACCCAGGTCGCCAAACCTGTCGCGGCGGGCGCGCTGCGTCGGAAGGGGCTCGCGCTTCCGGCCGACATCGGGGACGACACCGTCCTGTTGGACGCCGGCGGCATCGCGCCGCTGCACAGGCGCTGCGTGGACCGCTCCCTCCGCCATTGCCCTCACCTTCGCGCCAGCCCGGATGTCCATGTCCGCAGGTTCCCGGCGATGTGGACCGTCATTCCTCTCCTGGCCGACGTCGACGAGATCGCGGGGCGCAGGCCGGAAGTGGTCGGCTTCCTCCAGCTCTGCGGCGTGACGCGGACGATCGACCGGCGCTGGCGTCGCGCGGACAGCCCCGCCTGAGGCGCCCATTCGCGGCCTAGACCGCGGCGCTTCCGGCGGCGGGATGGGCCACGCGCCAGGCGGCGAGGCGGGCCTCGACGTCGGCTTCGGTGTCCCCGTAGAACAGATTGTAGGGCCGGGCCTTGCGGCGGTCGGCCCAGCTGCCGGTGGGCTGCAGGGACTCCAGCCGGGGCGCGGTGTGGCGCAGCAGGCCGTCGCGGCACTGGGCGCCGACCTCGCGGGCCATCAGGGCGGGACGCGCACCCCACTCCAGACCGGTGGCGTTGGTGGCGCCGCGCTGGGCCCGCGCGGGGACCGGGGCCCCGTCGGTCGAACCGGTCAACGGGTTCACACACAGGGCCGGACGCCCGTCCAGCTCGACCAGCCGTCCACGGTCGTCCCAGACCAGGGCCCGTCGGAGCCGCCGGCGGGCCGCGCCGTCATTGCCGTCGTCCACGGGCGACCAGGCGACGATGCAGCCGGTCTGGTCCCGCCGGGCGCAGGCGGGCATGGCGATGGACAGCCGGTCCACCGGGACGAGGACATCGACCAGATAGACCGCCGCCACCCGCGCGCGCAGCGCGGCGTCGGGCGCCACCCTCTCCCGGACCAGACGCTCGACCAGCTCCCCGCCCTGTTCAGTGCCCGCCAAGACGAGCGGCCCCGCCGGATGCCGGGCCAGCCAGACCTCGAAGGCCGCCGCGATGTCGGCATAGGCGAAGGCCCGCGCCTCCCGCGCATCCTCGCGCAGGGTCAGCCGGGTGTAGAGGCTGGCCTGCCGGTAGCGCGGCGCGCTCACCGCCCCGGCCCGGGCGAAGGGGCCGGCGTAGTTGGGGAGCACCACTTCCTGCAGCCAGCGTTCGCCCTTGCGTTCGCCGATCGGACCGTTCCAGTCCCGGCCGCCGTCATAGGTGGTGGAATGGACGAAGAAGACCGAGGCGTCTCCCGCCTCCGGCGCGCGGGCGTCGAGCAGGGCCCAGTCGTCCGCCCCGGCATAGTCCGGGGCCGGCGGCGGCGAATAGGTCTGGAACGGCACCTGGGGATCGAGCCCGGCGCGCAGGATGTCGCCCCGCCACACCGCCACGGCCGTCACGACGAGCAGAACCAGGGCAAGGCCGACGACGCCGACCCACTGGCGGGCTGTCAGCGTCCCCGGTCTCACCGGTAGGCGTCCGGGGTCATCAGGAAGTCCTGCACATACCGGCGGACCCCCTCCTCCAGCGGCGTGGACTGCCCCGGATAGCCGGCGGCGCGGAGACGCTCCATCCGGGCCTCGGTGAAGTACTGGTACTTGTCCCGGATCGACAGCGGGGTATCGACGTATTCGACCTGCGGGGCCTTGCCCGCCGCCGCGAAGGTGGCGCTGGCCAGATCCAGGAAGGACCGCGCCTGCCCGGAGCCGGCGTTGAACACGCCCGACACCGACGGCGTCTCCAGCAGCCAGGCGATGATGTCGACCACGTCCTCGACGAAGACGAAGTCCCGCATCTGGCCGCCGTCGGCGTAGTTCGGATTGTGCGACCGGAACAGGGTGACCGGCTCACCCGCCTGCACCTTGGGCCAGATCTGGGCCACGACCGACTTCATCCCGCCCTTGTGGTACTCGTTGGGGCCGTAGACGTTGAAGAATTTCAGACCCGCCCACTGGCCCGGCGCATGGCCGCGTCCGGCCTGCTTCACCGCATACTGGTCGAACAGGAATTTCGAATAGCCGTAGGCGTTCAGCGGGCGGAGCGCGGACAGGCCTTCAAGGCTGTTGTCGTCCTCGAACCCCTGATCCCCGTCACCGTAGGTGGCCGCCGAAGAGGCGTAGATCAGCCGGGCGTCGCGCCGCGCGCACCAGTCCCACAGGTCGCGCGACAGGCTGAAATTGGTGCGCATGATCAGGTCGGCGTCCGCCTCGGTCGTCGAGGAGATGGCGCCCATGTGCACGATGGACCCGACCCGGTCGGCGTGCTGCTCCAGCCTTTCGAACAGCTCCTCCGGTTGCCAGAAGTCGGCGATGCCGTGCTTGGCCAGGTTCTTCCACTTGCCCAGCGCCGCCTCTTCCATGCGGTCGCAGACCACCACGTCATGGCGGTCCTCGGCGCACAGGCGCGCGACGATGTTCGAGCCGATGAAGCCCGCGCCGCCGGTCACCACGATCATCCGACGCGCCATCTCAGTCCGCCTTCATCTTCTCAATCGTCCGGGTGGTGGAGTAGCCGTCCTCGAAGGTCGCCAGCTTCACCTCGCCGCCCCAGCTCTCGACCAGGTCGCCGCCGACCACCCCCTCACGAGTGTAGTCCGCGCCCTTGATCAACACATCGGGCCGCAGCCGCTCGATCAGGGCGATCGGCGTCGGGTCGTCGAAGCTGGTCACCCGATCCACCGACTGCAGGCCGCCGATGACCACGGCGCGGCTGTCCAGATCGTTGATCGGACGGCCCTCCCCCTTCAGGCGGCGCACCGAGGCGTCGGTGTTCAGCGCCACCACCAGCCGGTCGCACCAGCTGCGCGCCTGGGCCAGATAGGCGACATGGCCGCGGTGCAGGATGTCGAAACAGCCGTTGGTGAAGCCGACCTTCAGTCCCTGACGACGCCAGCCCTCGATCACATGCGCCAGTTCCTCCAGCGGCATGACCTTGGCGTGGGCGCCCGAGGCGTGCTGGCTCATCTCGGCGTCGATCAGCTCGGCCGGGGTGACCACGGCGGTGCCCGCCTTTCCGACCACCACGCCCGAGGCGAGGATGGCGAACTCCACCGCCGCCTCCAGGGCGGCGCCCGCCCCCAGCGCCAGGCCCAGCGCCGCCAGACCGGTGTCGCCGGCGCCGGAGACGTCGAACACCTCGCGCGCCCGCCCCGGGAAATGCTTCACCGCGCCCCCGCGGCGCATCAGGCTCATGCCCTTGCCGGCGCGGGTGACGATGATCGCCTTCGCCGTCGTGGCCGCCAGCAGGGCCTTGAGAGCCGCCTCGACGTCCGCGTCCGTCTCGACCGGCAGGCCGGTGGCGCCCGCCAGTTCGCTGGCGTTCGGCTTGATCACATCGACCGCGCCGTAGCGGGCGAAGTCGTTGCCCTTGGGATCGACGATCACCGGCGCGCCCGTGGCCCGGGCCGCCGTCAGGGCGTCCTCCAGCACGGTCGCGGTGACGCCGCCCTTGGCGTAGTCGGAAATCAGGATCGAGGCCGCGCCGTCGAACACAGCGGCCGATGACAGGGACCGGTCGCCGGCGACCTCATCGTCCAGCCGCAACAACTGCTGGCCGGCGGAGACATAGCGGGTCTTGACGATGGTCGGGGCCGGGCCGGCGGCCACAAAGCTCTCGACCCCCTCGTCCGCCGCGATCAGGGCGCGCAGCTCGGCGCCCGCCGGGTCATCGCCGACGGCGGCGCCGAGGCGCGCCGCGCCGCCCAGAGAACCGACATTCCGCGCCACATTGCCGACGGCGCCGGCCATGGCGACCGTACGGCGCGCGCGCAGGACGGGGATCGGCGCCTCGGGCGAGATCCGGCTGACCTCGCCATAGACGTAGCGATCCAGCATCAGGTCGCCGACACAGGCGACCTTCAGCCCGCGCACGCGCTCCAGAAGCGCCTGCAGTTGTCCCAGATCGAGCGTGCGTTCAGCCATCCGGTCGGACTACCGGATTCAGGCCGCGTTCGCCATCCGCGCCTTCGACAGGGCGTCATAGGCCAGCAGGTCCGCGGCCAGGGCCTCGAACTGGCTCAGAGGCACCATGTTCGGGCCGTCCGACGGGGCGTGATCCGGATCCTGGTGGGTTTCCATGAAGACGGCGTCCACGCCCACGGCCACGGCGGCGCGGGCCAGCACCGGCACGAACTCGCGCTGGCCGCCCGACGACGTGCCCTGCCCGCCCGGCTGCTGCACCGAGTGGGTGGCGTCGAAGACGACCGGGCAACCGATCTCGCGCAGGATCGGCAGGGCGCGCATGTCGCTGACCAGGGTGTTGTAGCCGAAGCTGGCGCCGCGCTCGCAGGCCATGACGTTCGGATTGCCCGCGCCGGTGACCTTGGCGATGACGTTCTTCATGTCCCACGGAGCCAGGAACTGGCCCTTCTTGATGTTGATCGCCTTGCCGGTGGCGGCGGCGGCCAGCAGCAGGTCGGTCTGGCGGCTCAGGAAGGCCGGGATCTGCAGCACGTCGACCACCTCGCCGGCGATGCGGCAGTGCTCCTCGGTGTGCACGTCGGTCAGCACCGGCAGGCCGACGCTTTCCCGGATTTCGGCGAAGATCGGCAGCGAGCCCTCAAGGCCGAAACCGCGCGCGGCGTTGGCGCTGGTGCGGTTCGCCTTGTCGAAGCTGGTCTTGTAGATGATGCCGACGTTCAGACGCTCGCCGATCTCCTTCAACGCGTTGGCCATCTCCAGCGCGTGCTGGCGGCTTTCCAGCTGGCAGGGCCCTGCGATGAAGGCGATCTTCTGGCCGCCGCCGATGCTGACGGGACGGGCGACGCCCTTGATGTCGATGACGGCGTTGGGCTGGGACACGGCGGCTTCCTGAAACTGCGTTGGGCGACGCGCGGCCCTTGCCGCACCTATGAGGCGATCAGGTGGCGTCGGATGTGGTGGCGCGCAACCTACCACGCCGCCCGCCTGCGTGACCACAGGCGCAAGACCTTGATCCGGCGAGGCAATGCCGACGTATCAGGTTCGCAGCCCGAGGATCGTATGTCTGAAACCAACACCCCGACGAATCGTCGCCCCATTGACGCCCGCGACCCCGCTGCCCAACTTTTCGGCATGACGTCCGTGCCCACCAACGCCCACGCGACGACGGCCGGCGCGCCCCGCGGGGCGGCGCTCCTGCTGCGGCTGCTCAGGTCCAACTGGACCTTTGGACGCCTGACCGTCCAGCTCCCGGGGGGCGATGTCCATCAGCTTGAGGGCGCCGAACCGGGGCCGTCCGCGACCCTGCTGGTGCGGAACTACCGCTTCGCCCGCCGCGTCCTGGCCAATGGCGATATCGGCTTCGCGGAAGGCTATATGGCCGGTGAATGGGACACGCCCCATCTGGCGCCCCTGCTGGAGGTGCTGGCGCAGAACTACGACCACATCCGCCGCCTGTTCGACGGCAATCCGCTGATGACGGCGATCAACTGGGTGTCGCACCGCCTGAACCGCAACAGCCGCAGCGGATCCCGCAAGAACATCCACGCCCACTATGATCTGGGCAACGCCTTCTACAGCCGGTGGCTGGACCCTTCGATGACCTATTCGTCGGCGCGTTTCGCCACGCCCGACACGCCGCTTGAGGCGGCCCAGCGCGAAAAATACGCCGCCCTCGCCCGCCTGATGGACCTGAAGCCCGGCCACAACGTGCTGGAGATCGGTTGCGGCTGGGGCGGCTTCGCCGAGTTCGCGGCCCGGGAGATCGGCGCGCACGTCACCGGCATCACCATCTCCCAGCAGCAGTACGACTTCGCGAAGCAGCGCCTGTTCAACGCGGGCCTGTCGGACAGGGCGGACGTCCGGCTGATCGACTACCGCGACGTGACCGGCCAGTTCGACCGCGTCGCCTCGATCGAGATGTTCGAGGCTGTGGGGCAGGAATACTGGCCGACCTATTTCGGCAAGATCCACGACATCCTGGCTCCCGGCGGGCGCGCCGGCCTGCAAATCATCACCATCCAGGACGCCCTGTTCGCCGAGTACAACCGGCGCACCGACTTCATCCAGAAATACGTCTTCCCGGGCGGCATGCTGCCGTCGGAGGAAAAGCTGAAGCCGGTGATAGAACGCGCGGGTCTGGACTGGCGGACCATTGAGCGTTTCGGCCTCGACTACGCCGACACGCTGAAGCTCTGGGACGAGCGTTTCCAGGCCGCCTGGTCCGAGATCAGCCGGATGCCGGGATTTGACGAGCGCTTCCGGCGCCTGTGGCGGTTCTATCTGGCCTATTGCGAGGCCGGCTTCCGGTCGCGGCGGACGGACGTGGTCCAGCTGGCTCTGGCGAAGGGCTGAGACGGGGCGCATACCGGCCCCATGACCTCCGCCCTGATCTCCGCCCCCGACCTGGCTGACCGTCTCGGCCAGCGCGACCTCCGGATTGTCGACGCCAGCTGGCATCTCGACGGACGCGACGCCCGCGCCGACTTCGCCGGGGGCCACATTCCGGGAGCCATGTTCCTGGACCTCGACGCCGTGTCCGACGGCGACAGCCCCCTGCCCCACACCCTGCCGACACCCGCCGCCTTCGCCGCCTCGGCCGGGGTGCTGGGCCTGTCGGACCGAGACTGTATCGTCGTCTATGACACCGCCGGCCTGTTCTCGGCGGCGCGGGTCTGGTGGATGCTGAAGATCATGGGAGCCCGCGACGTCCGGGTGCTGGACGGCGGCCTGCCCGCCTGGACGGCGCTCGACCTGCCGCTGGAGACCGGCGTGCCCGACCGCCCGCCGTTCGGCCTCTTCAGCCCCCGCTTTGACAGCGAGGCCGTGGTCGGCCTGGAAGCGGTGCGCGGAGCGCTGGACGCCGGCCAGCAGGTGATCGACGCGCGCGGCGCCGCCCGCTTCCGGGGCGAGGCCGCCGAGCCGCGCCCGGGCGTTCGTCCGGGTCATATGCCCGGAGCGACGAATCTGCCCTATGCCGCGCTGCTCGAGCCGGACGGCCGGCTGAAACGCGACGCCGCGCTGGAGGCCGCCTTCACCGAGGCCGGGATCGACCTCGACCGTCCGGTGATCACCACCTGTGGTTCAGGCGTGACGGCGGCCATCCTGACGCTCGGCCTGCACGAGCTGGGCCGCCCCTCCCGCCTCTACGACGGCAGCTGGGCGGAATGGGGCTCGCCTGAAGGCGGCCCGGTCGTCAGCGGCGCCTAGGCCCCCAGCGTCGAAGGCTCGCGCGCGTCGTCCGGGACGATGTCGTCGCTCTCGCCGCGGGCGACGACCGTGGTCAGCACCAGATCGCCGGTGACGTTCAGGGTGGTGCGGCACATGTCGAGGAAGCGGTCGACGCCCAGGATCAGGCCGATGCCCTCGACCGGCACATTGACCATGGCCAGGATCATGGCGACCACGGGCAGCGAGCCGGCGGGCACGCCGGCGGTGCCGACCCCGCCCAGGATGCAGACCAGCATGACCACGATCTGCTGGGTCAACGACAGCTCGACACCGAAGAACTGGGCCAGGAACAGGACGGTGACCCCCTCGAACAGGGCGGTGCCGTTCTGGTTGGCGGTCGCGCCGACAGTCAGGACGAAGCGGGCGATCTTGCGCGGCAGGCCCAGCTCCTCGTCAGCGGCGCGCAGGGCCACCGGCAGGGAGGCGTTGGACGAGGCGGTCGAGAAGGCCACCACCATCGGCTCGCGCACGCCGCGGAAGAATTTGACCGGGTTCATCCCGCCGCCGATCCAGACGACCAGCGGGTAGACCACGAACATGTGCACCGCCATGGCCCCGACGGCGACGCCGACATAGGCGGCCAGACGCACCAGCAGGTCCCAGCCGAACACGGCGGCCAGCTTGAACATCAGGCAGGCGATGGCCAGCGGGGCCAGTTTGATGAACAGGTTGATCAGCTTCATCGTGACCTCGAGCAGGCCCTCGACGGTGCGCTGCAGGCCGTCGGTCTGGGGCGACTTCGCCATCACCAGGCCGATGCCGAAGAAGAGGGCGAAGATCATCACCGGCAGGATCTGGTTCTCGGCCGCCGCGGTCACGACGTTCGAGGGAATCAGGTCGAGGAAGAACTGGTCGAAGCGAACTCCGCCCTGGGCCTTCTCGACGATCTCGCTGGTGCCTTGCGCGCCCTGGGCCAGCAGCTGCTGCGCCACGTCCGGCGGCACGCCGTCGCCGGGACGGAAGTAGTTGACCATGCCCAGGCCGATGACGACCGCGATGCCGGACACGACGATGGTCAGCAGCAGGGTCTTCAGACCCGCGCGCCCGAGGGATTTCAGGTCGCCCATCTCCGCCACCCCGACCACGAGGGCCGAGAAGAGCAGCGGGATGACCATCATGAACAGCAGCTTCAGGAAGATCTGGCCGATGGTCCCGGCGACCGTGATCGGCCACCAGTCCGCTGCGGGCTGAAGCGCGAAATTGGCCCACAGACCGGCGCCGAGGCCGATGGCGAAGCCCATCAGCATCAGCCAGTGGAGCGCGATTCCGCCCTTTTTCGTCGTTTGCATGCGGAGGTCCCCCGGCGATTGAGCGGTGTGGTTATCGGATCGGCAGGCCGTAGATCAAGCCGGCAGGTCTCTGGTTCCATTGCGCATTGAGCCCGCGCTCCAGATCGAGCGAGGAGTCCGGACCGAGATTTCGCGCGAAGATCTCGCCGTAATTGCCCTGGGCCTCGATGGCGTCCCGCAGCCAGGTCTTCGACAGGCCGAGCATCGGGCCGAAGTCGCCCTCGACGCCCAGCAGGCGACGGATCGACGGGTCGCGGCTTTCTCCGGCCAGGGTCCCGACGGTCTGGCGCGTGACCCCCAGTTCCTCGGCCAGGATGAGGCCGTTCAGGGTCCAGCGGACGATGGAGGTCCAGGCCTCGTCCCCCCGTTTGACGGCCGGCCCCAGCGGCTCCTTGGAGATCACATCCGGGAGGATGGCGTGCTGCTCGGGGTTCGGCAGCAGGGTCCGGGCCGCGGCCAGGGCCGAAATGTCGGCGCTGAAGGCGTCGCAGTCCTCGCGCCCGTAGGCTTCCCGCGCCGCCTCCTGGTTGTCGGTCACGACCGGGGTGTAGGCGATGCCGCGGGCGCGGAACCAGTCCGCCACATTCAGCTCCGTGGTCGAGGCGCGCTGGACGCAAATCCGCGCCCCGTTCAGCTCGGCCGCGCTGGACAGGTTCAGCGAGCGCCGCACCAGGAAGCCCTGACCGTCGTAATAGTTGATCCCGGCGAAGCGGATGCCCTCCTCCGCCTCGCGCGAAAGGGTCCAGGAGGTTTCGCGCCACAGCACGTCCACCCGCCCGGCGCGCAGGGCGTTGAACCTCTGGCTGGTGGTCAGGGGTACGAACCGCACCGCATCCGCATTGCCCAGAACCGCGGCCGCCAGCGCCCGGCAGAAGTCGGCGTCGAAACCCCGCCACTGGCCGCGATTGTCGGTGTAGGCGAAGCCGACCAGCCCCTCATGCACGCCGCAGTTCAGCCGGCCGCGCCGCTTCACCGCCTGCAGGGTCGGGCTGGAGAAGGCGGGCGCCTCGGTCGGCGGGGCGGTGGCGACGTCGTCCGCGGCGTCGTCCTCGCGGCCGCCCCGACCGCAGGCGGCGACCGCAAGCGTCAGGACCAGCGCCAGCGCCGCCGTCCGAACCTTCATCCCGCCTGTCCGCATTCCGCGCCTCGTCAGTGTATCCGCCAGACTTGCGCCCCCGCCCTTTTAGAGGCCTTTGAGGCCTGAACCGCAACCCCGCGAGGCGCCATGACCGACCGATCCGACCGCACGCGCCTGATTGCCGGGGCCACCCGTCGCGACGCGGGACCCGGGCTCGGCCGTCGTCCGGTCTCGCCGCCGGTCGAGCGGGCCTCGACCCTGCTCAACGCCACGCCGGGGGCCATGCGCGACGGCGCCCTCGGCCCGACCTACGGCATCGAGGACCTGTCGGCGGGACGCGAACTCCGCACGGCGCTGGCGGCGCTGGAGGGCGCGTCCGACGTCTGGTTGGTCCCGTCCGGCCTTGCCGCCGTGACCGTGCCCCTGACCGCCCTGCTCCAGCCCGGCGACCAGGTGCTGACGACCGACGCCCTGTACGGCCCCAGCCGCCGCTTTCTGCACCGCCACCTGCGCCCGCGCGGGATCGACACCGTCTTCCATCCCGCCGGGGCCGGGACCGACGCCATCCTGTCCGCCCTCACCGACCGCACGAAGGTGCTGCTGATCGAGTCGCCCGGCTCCCTGACCTTCGACCTGCAGGACGTCCCGGCCCTCGCCGCCGCCTGTCGTGAACGCGGCGTGCTGACGATCATGGACAACACCTGGGGCGCGGGTCTGGCCTTCAAGCCCCTGGCCCACGGCGTCGACGTCAGCGTCCAGGCCCTGACCAAATACGCGGGCGGCCACTCGGACCTGCTGATGGGCTCCATCGCCGTCACCGATGACGCCGTCGGCAAGCCGATCTTCGAGACGCTCGAGGACTACGGCTGGCGCGTCACCTCCGACGACGCCTGGCTGGCCCTGCGCGGCCTGCGCACCCTGCCCCTGCGCTATGCCGAACAGGCCCGTTCGGCCCGCGTCGTCGCCGACTGGCTCAAGGCCCGCCCCGAGGTCGCCGACGTGATCTGGCCCGCCCTGCCCGGCTCCCCCGCCCACGCCCTGTGGAGCCGCGACTACACCGGCGCCGCCTCCCTGTTCGGCGTCGTCATGAAAGCCGGCGACACCGCCAGCGCCCACGCCCTGATGTCGGCGCTGACCCTGTTCGGCCTCGGCTACTCCTGGGGCGGCTTCGAAAGCCTGATCACCCACGAAACGCCGCAACTGGCGATGCGCGGATCGCCGCCGAAACTGGCGGGCGAACTGCTGCGCCTGCATGTGGGGCTGGAAGATCCGGCGGATCTGATCGCGGACCTGGAGGCGGGCCTGGCGGCGTGGCGTCGGGCCTGATCGGTCAGGCCGCTTCCGCCTGACCGAGTTGCTGCAGGCTGGCCACCAGCCGGGTCAGTTCAATCGGTTTGGCGATCACCCCGTCCATACCGGCGGTGAAATACTGTTCCGTCTCGTGCGACAGGACGCTGGCGGTCACGGCCAGGATCGGCGTCGGCCTCAACCCTCTCCGCTTTTCCCGGGCCCGGATAATCCGCGTGGCCTCCAGCCCGTCCATGATCGGCATATTGATGTCCATCAGGATGACGCCAAAGTCGCCGCCCTCGACCGCCCGGACCGCCTCGGCGCCGTCACAGGCGATCTGAACCTCGAAGCCGAGGGACTGAAGCAGTCCCGCCAGCACCGTGCGGTTGACCGCATTGTCATCGACCACCAGCGCCTGATCAGCGGACAGCGTCTCATCACCCGCCCCGGTCCCGGCCGTCCCGCCCTCCAGCCTTGGCAGGGGAAGACGCACCTCGAAACAGGCCCCCTTGCCGACTTCGGACTCGACCCGGATCGCGCCCCCCATCAGTTCCGCAAGTTCGCGGCAGATCGACAGGCCCAGCCCCGTGCCGCCGCGTCGGGCGTCGGTTCCCTCGCACTGCTCGAACCGCTCGAACACCGTGTCCAGGGCGGCGGCGGGAATGCCCCGTCCCGTATCCTGGACCGTCACCGTCAGACCCTCGTCATCGCCTTCAACTGTCAGGCTGACGGACCCCGCCGGTGTGAATTTGATCGCATTGGCCAGCAGATTGCCGACCACCTGCTTCACCCGGACCGGATCGCCGGACCGGTAGCCGACGGTCTCGCCGATCTCGGCGCGGAAGACGAGGCCGGCCGAGCGGGCCTGCAGCTCATAGTTCTGAGCCAGCACATCAAACAGAACGTCCGCGTCAAAGGCCTCGACCTCCAGATGCAGCCGGCCGGCCTCGACCTTCGAGATGTCCAGCACATCGTTGATGATCGCCAGAAGGGTCGAGGCCGAATCCTTGGCCAGCGCCAGACGGGCGCGCTGATCCGCGGCCAGGTCACCGCGCTCCATCATCTGCATCATGCCGAACACGCCGTTCAGCGGGGTGCGGAGCTCATGGCTCATCGAGGCCAGGAACTGCGACTTGGCGCGGTTGGCGGACTGCGCTTCCTGCACCATCAGCCTCAACTCGGCCGTCCGCTCGGCCACCCGCGTCTCCAGCGAAGCGTTCAGCGCGGCGATGGCCTCGGTCTGCTCACGTTGCATCGCCAGCATCCGCGCGACCTCTTCCTCGCCTTCGATATAGGCGCGGTAGAGATGGCTGTTGGTGAAGATTCCGGCGCACATGGCCAGCCAGAAGACGACGCCCAGTCCCGAGATCACCGGCGGCAGAATATCCTCCCGCCAGATCAGCGCGGCGGCCGGCAGCAGGATAAGGGTCACGTAGACGATCGCCACCCACCGCAACGGCGACAGCACGCCGACCGCCCCGCCCGCCAGCGCCGCCGCCACCACGACGGTGACGAACTGGGAGGTCACGTCCGACCCGGGCAGGATGATCGCCGCGATCAGCGCGAACACCACGCCGTTCAACAGGGAGCCGAAGGTCAGCGCAAGGTTCAGGTCCCGCGCCTCGCGGACGCCGCCGTCCTTCGCCCGTCGCGCCAGCGCCGGGGTGAAGACCATGCGGCACAGATTGGCGATCAACCCGATCATCACCAGCCAGCCGACCCCGGAGGTCAGCCCTCCGCCCTGGATCTGGTGGATCACGATGATGACGGCCAGGAAGACCAGGCAGTTCCGGAGATTGTACCGCGCCCCCCACTGCAGCAGGCGGCCTTCCACAATGGCGCGAGCATCCCCTTCTGCAGCATCGCCCCGGCTTCTGTCGCGCCGGGTGAGGATGGATGATCTTTCAGGCCCCATGCGGAGTTCAAACCACGGTTAGCTGAAGATACCGCTAACATTTCAAGGGCCCGGAGACCTGTTGCGGTCGAGGTGTGCGACGGGCAATCTCTCCCGGTCGACGCCGGACGATGCGTTCCTGCGGTGACAATTCCGCGAGGGACCATGCGCGTGATGTCCGGGATCTGTCTGGCGCTTCTGGCCCTGTCCTCGACCGCATGCGCGAGGCCGCAACCCGTCACCAGTGAGGCAGCCGCCTGCGCCGTCGCCACACAGAAGGTCACCGCGGTCCGGGGCCTCCCGACCAGCCATGTCGCCCGCTGCGAAAACCTGGACGAAAAGAACGGCGACTACCCCCTCGCCCTGTACGCTTTCTGCCGGCAAGACCTCTGCGGCAGCACAAGCATGGGCTGGTTCGCCGTCAACAAAAGAACCGGCGAGGTGTTCGAATGGGATGTCACGGAAGAGAAGCCCGGCCGGCGCATCGCGAGATAGCGCCGTCCCCCTGGCGCGCCCTGCAGGATTCGAACCTGCGACCGTCCGCTTAGAAGGCGGGTGCTCTATCCAGCTGAGCTAAGGGCGCCCGAGGGCGAATGCAGACCGCGCTCCAAATCGCACGACGGCGATGGAAGCGACAGGTGCGACGCGATCCATGGCCTCAAGTACCCCGAAGGGCGGTAGGCCACTAAAAAGCATTAGTCGCCTGCGGCGACTAATGCGTCCATGACTGCTTGCGGTTGGTGGCGAAATTGTCGGCGTAGGCCTTGATGATCACCGGCGGCTCCTGCGGCTCGTGCAGGCGGAAGGCGATGCCGTGGCGATCGGCGTAGGCGACGGCCTCTTCCTTCGTATCGAAGGTCAGGCGGACCTGCCCGTTCATGTCCGACGACGAGGTCCAGCCCATCAGCGGGTCGATGGTGCGCGCCGAGGCCGGCTCGAACTCCAGCCGCCAGTCTCTCGACTTGGCCTTGCCGGACTGCATGGCGGTCTTGGCGGGGCGGTAGATGCGGGCGATGGCCATCGGAATCCTCATTGGTCCGGCCGAAACCGGTGTCCGCGTCCTAAAAGCCTTCGGCCCCGGGATCAAGGCGGCCCGTCAGGCGGGCCCGGTCTGCGCAACGCCGCCTGCGCGGAAAATCCTTCGAATCTCCACACGCCTCCCGCCCCGGTCTGGCGCATGAAAGGCCATCACCATCTTCAGGACGAGGTCGGGATGACGGACAGGAGCAACACCCGCAATGACGGCTCCGGAGAAGGCCCCAGCGTGCCGCTGTGGCGGGTGGCGCTGTGGGGCGGGATCGCGGCCCTGCTGGTGGCGCCGCTGATCGCGATGCAGGTCACGCGCGCGGTCGACTGGGGAGCGGAAGACTTCGCCTTCGCCGCCATCCTGCTGGTCAGCGCGGGCGCCCTGTTCGAACTGGCCGCCTGGAAGGTCCGCGACCTGACCGGCCGGCTGGTGCTGGCGGCGGTTCTGACGGGCGCTGTGCTGCTGGTGTGGGCCGACGGGGCGGTGGGGATCTTCTGACCCCCGTAAACTCTGGTCGGGGCGAGAGGATTCGAACCTCCGACCCTCTGCTCCCAAAACAGATGCGCTACCAGGCTGCGCCACACCCCGATCCAGAGCGGCGCGTCTTGCCACGCGCCGCCCCTCGCCGCAATCCGTGATCGACGCCTATTCGGCGAAGAAGGGGTGATGGACCTTGTCGCCCGGCCGGGCGCCGATTTCGTCCGACCGACCGCCGCGCAGCTCCAGCACGCCCATGGCCGGGCCGTTGGACGGCAGGACCGTGTCGTTGTTCGGCGCGGCGTTCTTCACGATCGAGACGATGCGGCCGTAGGGGTCGATGTAGATGATGTCGAGGGCGCTGGGCGTGTTGTGCATCCAGAAGCCGCGCTCGGCGACGTCGGGGAACTGGAACAGCATGCCGCGATCATCGGCCAGCGGCGGACGCTCCATCAGGCCGCGCTGACGCTCGGCGTCGTCGTCGGCGATCTCGACCATGAATTTGTGCTCGCCGGTCGCGGTGGTGATGGTCAGCGCCTCCATCGGCTCGCCGTTGGCGCCCTTGGGCGTGCCCAGGGCGCAGCCGGCCAGCAGCAGGGCTCCGGTCAGCGCCGCCACGGCGCCCCGCCCCAGAATTCCACGACGATTGATCATACGCATCCGCCCTTCCACGAGGGCGGAGCCTATCCGCCCATTCTGATTTCGGCGACCACCAGCCCCTTGGGGCCGTCGGCGAATCGCACCGAGACGGTTTCGCCCGGCAGCAGGTCATCCAGACCGCAGCGACGAAGCGTCTCGACATGGACGAAGATATCGCCGGCCTGCCCGTCGCGCACCACGAATCCGTAGCCCTTGGTCCGATTGAACCATTTGACCACCGCCGGCTCCAGCGGACCGCCTGACGGGGTCGGGATCGCCGACTGCTGGCGCAGGCCGTCATAGCCCGGCCGGCGGGGCGGCTGGGTCGCGGCCGGATCGCCCTCGCCCAGGTCGATGACGCCCGTCACCTGCCAGCCCTTGGGCCGACGCACGCAATCGCAGGAAATGGGCGCGCCCTCCGCGGCCGTCTCGTGACCGCTGTCGCGCAGGCTGGAGATGTGAAGCAGCACGTCCTTGAGGTCGGTCAGCCCCGGATCGTCGGGCACGATGAAGCCGTACCCCTTGCCGGGATCAAACCATTTGACCCGCCCGGCGATCCGCACCGCGGTCGCCATCTCCCCAACCTCGTAGTCAGACACAACTTTCCCCCTGCCCGGGATCAGTACGGGCACGGCTTATTTAACACGGTTCTGCGAACCCCTGAAAAGCGAAAAATGTCCATTTTTCCGAGTTGCACGCTCCGGATCGTTCAATCCTGACCCGAAACCGCCCGACGGCGGCCATGCGCGTGTCGCCCACGCCCGCGCGGGGGGTCATCCGTATGCCGATGAGGGGGGAAAGGCCCGCGTGGCAGTCCCTAGGGGAATCGAACCCCTCTTTTCAGGTTGAAAACCTGACGTCCTAACCGATAGACGAAGGGACCGCGGCGCGGGCGAAGCGGCGATATAGCCGGGGCGGCGCCGTTGGCCAATCCCCTATCTTTGTCTCCGCACCCCGGCGCAGCCGTCCCGGGGGCGCACGGGTCATGACCCGGACGGACGAATGCCGCAGGGCGCGATGCAGATCCGGATTTTCGGGGAAGAGCGCGACCTTCGGGCCGCCATGTCTTTGAAAAGACTGACCCCGCGTGGCAGTCCCTAGGGGAATCGAACCCCTCTTTTCAGGTTGAAAACCTGACGTCCTAACCGATAGACGAAGGGACCGCTGCGCGGGGAAGCGGCGATATAGCCAACGCCTCCGAAGGCTGCAACGCCTTTTTCGAGAAAAGTGAGATCGCCGTTACGGCGGCCGCGGGATCAGGCCATGCGCGGGTCGGCGACGTCCTCGATTTCGAACTGCACGCCCCGGCGGCCGTTCCAGTCGTCCGCCTTCAGACGGCCCGCCACGCTCAATCCGCCGCTGCCCGACAGCAGGGCCTGACCGGTCGGCAGGTCGGCGCAGCGCCAGGCGATGGCCTTGACCGAGGCGCCGTCCGGGCCGGTCAGGCGGCAGCGCACATGGCCGCCGTTCATGGCCACCGGCTCGCGCACCTGGACATGTTCCATGGCGAACAGGGGCTCGGGATTGGCCGGACCGAAGGGGGCCAGGGCCTCGAACTGTTCGAACAGGGGCCGGGTCGCCGCGCGGGGCTCGATCAGGGCGTCGATCTCGACCGCGTCCAGCGCCTCGGCCGCCGCCTGTTCGCCGGACAGCCGGTCGTTCAGGAAGGCGCGAAGTTCGCCGATGCGGTCGGCCTTCACCGTCAGGCCCGCGGCCATGGCGTGGCCGCCCCCGGCGATCAGCACGCCCTGCTCCCACGCCGCCTGCACCGCCTTGCCCAGGTTCATGCCGGGCTGGGAGCGGCCCGAGCCCTTGCCGATGCCGTTCACCGCATCGACGCCGATCACGATCACCGGCTTGCGCCAGCGCTCGCGCAGACGGCCGGCGACGATGCCGACCACGCCCGGGTGCCAGTCGTCGCCCTCGATCACCACCACCGCCGAGCCGTCCTCATGGGCGCCCGAGGCCTCGACGCGGCGGATGGCCTGGTCGGTGACCGCCTTCTCAACCTCGCGGCGGGCGATGTTCAGGGCGTCCAGCTCGCGGGCCAGCGCCGCCGCCTCGGCCGGATCGTCCGTGGACAGCAGGCGCGCACCCAGGTCGGACTTGCCGATGCGCCCGCCCGCATTGATGCGCGGCCCCAGGATGAAGCCCGCGTGATTGACCTTGGCCGGGCCTTCCTCGGCGCCCGCGGCGGCCAGCAGGGCCTTCAGCCCCGGATTGCTCCAGCCGGACATCACCCCCAGTCCCAGACTGGTCAGCGCCCGGTTGAAGCCGGTCAGGCCGGTCACGTCGCAGATCGCCCCCATGGCCGCCAGATCCAGCCACTGGCGAATGTCGGGCTGCGGCCGGTCCGCGAACAGCCCCCTGCCCCGCGCCTCGCGGTTCAGCGCCGCCAGCAGGACGAAAACCACGCCGGCGGCGGCCAGATTGCCCTGGCCGGAGTTGCAGCCCGGCCGGTTCGGATTGACGACCGCCAGACAGGTCGGCGGCTGCTCGCGCATCATGTGGTGATCGATCACCACGACCTTCAGTCCGATGGCCGCGGCGTGGGCCACCGCCTCATTGGCCGCCGCGCCGCAGTCCACGGTGACCACCAGATCGGCCCCCGAGGCCTTCAGGGTGTCGAAGGCCTTCGCGCTGGGGCCGTAGCCCTCGGTGATCCGGTCGGGGACATAGATGGGCAGCTCGGCGCCCATGGCGCGGAACCAGCGCACCAGCAGGGCCGCGCTCGAGGCGCCGTCCACGTCGTAGTCGGCGAAGACATGGATCGATGATCCGGCCTGCAGGGCGTCGAGGATGGCGGTCGCCGCCGCGTCCATGTCGGTGAAGCTGGACGGATCCGGGAACAGGGCCTTCAGCGTCGGGGTCAGGAAGTCCTGCCCCTGATCGGCGCGCACGCCCCGCGCCGCAAGCGCGCGGGCCAGCGGTTCGTCCAGCCCCAGCGCCTGGATATGGGCGCGGGTGACGCCCGGGTCCGCCGGCCTCTGCCGCCAGACCCGGCCGGACAGCGAGCGGGAGACGCCCAGAAAGGCGGTCTCCGGGCTCCCGCCGTCCGCCATCAGGCGACCGGGCGCGTCGTGCGGATGCGCTGCACGGTGCGGGTGGAGGAATCCATCACCAGCGTATGGGTGGTGACGAAGCCGTCGCGGAACTGGACGCCGTCCAGCATGGCGCCCTTGGTCACGCCGGTGGCGGCGAAGATGGCGTCCTTCGAGACCAGCTCGTGCAGGTCGTATTTGCGGTCGAAATCGGTCACGCCGGTGCGCCGGGCGCGCTCGCGCTCATCGTCGTTGCGGAACACCAGACGGCCCTGGAAGAAGCCGCCGACGCATTTCAGCGCCGAGGCCGCCAGCACGCCTTCCGGCGCGCCGCCCTGACCCAGATACAGGTCGATGCCGGTCTCCGGCTCGGCGGTGTGGATCACGCCCGCCACGTCGCCGTCGGTGATCAGCACCACCTTGGCGCCGACCTCGCGCAGCGCCGCGATCAGCTCGGCATGGCGCGGACGGTCCATGACGCAGACGGTGATCTCGCTCGCCGGGACGCCCTTGGCCTTCGCCAGGTTGCGGACGTTGTCCTGGGGGCTGAAGTCCAGATCGACGGTGCCGGCGGGATAGCCGGGGCCGACCGCGATCTTGTCCATATAGGTGTCGGGCGCGTGCAGCATGCCGCCGCCCGGCGACATCGACAGCACGCACAGGGCGTTGGCCATGGCCTTGGCCGTCAGGGTGGTGCCTTCCAGCGGATCCAGGGCGATGTCGATGGCCGGGCCCTTCCCGGTGCCGACCTTCTCGCCGATGTACAGCATCGGGGCCTCGTCGCGCTCGCCCTCGCCGATGACGATCTTGCCGTCGATATCCAGGGCGTTCAGCGCCGTGCGCATGGCGTCGACGGCCAGCTGGTCGGCCTTCTTCTCGTCGCCGCGGCCGATCTGGGCGTAGCTGGCGATGGCGGCCAGTTCGGTGACGCGCGCGGCGTCAGCAGCGAGGGTCGAGGCGTAGGGGGCCGTGTCGGCCATGGGCGGTCTCCGTGAGCGTGGTCCCCGGATTCTGTCGCCCGGGCGAGTCTGGATGGGTTAGCGGCGGTTGATCGGCGGCGGGGCCCGGCCCCGCTCACGCGCGGCCTGCATCCGGGCCTCGATCTCGGCCAGGGTTTCGGCGCTCTCCGGCGCCACCGGGGTGGCCGCCACACGCGCCTGCACGTCCGCGGCGAAGCTCGCCGGGTCGCCGGTCGTCTGCCAGTCGATTCGCGCGGCCTCGCCGGCCAGCGCCCCGCCGGAGACCCGAAGCGTATTCACCTGGACCGCGATCTGCACCGGCTCGGGGACGGGCTCCGCCTTGGGGAAGTCCTCCCAGCGGGGATAGACGCGGTTGGCGTCCACCAGGGCCTGCACCTGCGGCGCGAGCGGCGAACTCAGATCGCCCTTCGGCGAAAAGGCGGTCCCGCAGGCGGACAACAGGCCCGCGCCCGCCAGGACGACGCACAACGCAGCATTTTTCCGGAACAGCGCGTTCATTTCACCGGCGGTCATATGCCATGATCGTGACAGGCGGAAGGGCGGCGCGAGTCCTTCCGTCCAATAATGACGCGCAGCAGGACCCGCAGCATGGCCCGACGCCCCACCGTCCCGCCGACCGAGGCTCCCGTCCCGGAGCCGGCCCGCCCCCCGCGCCGTGCGGGTCGTCCCACCTCCGCCAAGCCCCCTCGGCCCCGCGCGGCGAAGACGAAAGCCGCCGCCCCCGCTCCGGACGCCGCGCCTGAGTCGGCCCCGCAACCGGAGAGCGCCCCCGAGACCGAAACCTCCGCTTTCGGCGCCGACCAGCGCGAGATGCTCGAGACCCTGTCCCTGAATCTGGCCAAGGCGGCCATGACCGCCCAGACGGCCATCGCCGAGGCCGCGCTCAGCCAGGCCGACCGTCCGGCCGCCCTGTCGCCCGATCCCTTCAACGTCGGCCCGGCCATGACCTCGGTCATGTCCAGCCTGGCCGCGCGCCCCGACCGCCTGTTCAGCGCCCAGGCCGATCTGTTCAATCGCTACATGGATCTGTGGGCGACCACGGCACGCCGCGCCGCCGGCGAGGACGTCCCGGCCGCCGCCGTGAAGGACAAGCGCTTCAAGGACCCCGCCTGGTCCGAGAACCCGATGTTCGACATCATGCGCCAGTCCTATCTGGTCACCGCCGACTGGATGAACGGGCTGGTCGCCTCGGCCGACGACGTCGATCCGCGCACCCGGCGCCGGGCGGAGTTCTTCACCAGGCTGCTGACCGACGCCTTCTCGCCGTCGAACTTCCTCGCCTCCAACCCGGTCGCCCTGAAGGCCCTGGCCGAGTCGAACGGCGAGTCGCTGGTGCGCGGCATGCAAAATTTCGCCGCCGACATGGAACGCGGCCACGGCAAGCTGAAGATCCGCCAGGCCGACGACGGCGGCTTCGAGGTCGGGGTGAACGTCGCCACCGCCCCGGGTCAGGTGGTCTGGCGCGACGAGCTGTTCGAGCTGCTCCAGTACGACCCGGCCACCCCGACGCAGCACGCGATCCCGCTGCTGATCTTCCCGCCCTGGATCAACAAATTCTACATCCTGGATCTGCAGCCGCAGAACTCGATGATCCGCTGGCTCTCGGCCCAGGGCTTCACCGTCTTCGTCTGCTCCTGGGTCAATCCGGATGTCGACAAGGCCGCCTGGGGCTTCGACGACTATCTGGAAAAGGGCGTCTATCGCGCCGTCGAAAAGGTGCTGGAGCAGACCGGCGCCGAACACGTCAACACGGTCGGCTACTGCATCGGCGGCACCCTGATGGGCGCGGCCCTGGCCCATATGGCCGAAAAGGGCGACGACCGCGTCTCGGCCAACACCTTCTTCGCCGCCCAGCATGACTTCGCCGAAGCCGGCGACCTGCTGCTGTTCACCGACGAGCACTGGCTGGCCGAGATCGAGCAGCAGATGGACGCCGCCGGGGGCGTCCTGCCCGGCGCCGCCATGGCCGAGACCTTCAATGCGCTCCGCGCCAACGACCTGATCTGGTCGTTCTTCGTGTCCAACTATCTGATGGGCAAGGCGCCGCCCGCCTTCGACCTGCTGTTCTGGAACGCCGACCAGACCCGCATGCCCAAGGCCCTGCACATGGACTATCTGCGCTCCATGTACGGCCGCAACGCCCTGACCGGCGGGGATTTCCGGATCGGCGGCCTGACCGTCGACCTGTCGAAGGTGACCATTCCCCTCTATTTCCAGGCCAGCCGCGAGGACCACATCGCGCCGATGAACTCGGTCTACCGCTCGGCCCGCGCCTTCTCCAACGCCGACGTGACCCTGACCCTCGCCGGTTCCGGCCACATCGCCGGGGTGGTCAATCCGCCCTCGGCGAACAAATACCAGCACTGGATCAACCCCGCCCTGCCCGCCACCCTCGCCGAATGGCAGGCGGGCGCCGAGGAGCACCCCGGCAGCTGGTGGAGCCACTGGGCGGCCTGGCTGCATGACAAATCGGGGCCGCAGGTCCCGGCCCGCGACCCCGCCGGCGGCAAACTCAAGCCGGTCGAACCGGCCCCCGGCAGCTATGTGAAAGTAAAGTCTTGAAGCGTTTCGAACCCAATCTGCTGCTGGCCGTCTCCACCGCCTGCGCCCTTGTGCTGGTCCTGCTGACGATCCACGTCTTCGGCGCGCCGGGACAGGACCTGCGCAACATCCTGCTGGTGGTGATCTGCACCGGCGGTTTCGTCCTGCTCAACCCGGTCCTGCTCAGGCTGATGAAGATCACGCCGCGCCCGCCGCTGATCCACGCGGACAGCCCGGCGACCCTGTTCTGGGCCGCCCTCTTCCCGGCCGCCATCATCCTGGCGGCGACGATCCCGCTGTTCTGGCCGGGTCAGGATTATGGATTGCTGGTGCTGGTCGCCGCCATCTGGTTCGGCGCGACCGTCGAATCCGCGCTCAAGGCCCGCGCCCGGCCGTGATCCAGCCCCAGGCGTCGGGGCTCAGCGCAGCCCCGCGCCCTCGTCCAGGCCGAGCATCAGGTTCAGGTTCTGCACCGCCGCGCCCGACGCCCCCTTGCCGAGGTTGTCCAGCAGGGCCACCAGACGCACCTGTTCCCCGCCCCGGTCCCCGAACACATGCAGGCGCAGCCGGTTGGTGCCGTTCAGGCCTTCCGGATCGATCCCGGTCATGGCTTCGGTCTCCTCCAGCGAGGCCACCTCGACGAACCGCTGGCCCGCATAGGCCTCGACCAGGGCCCCGTGCACCACCTCGACGGACGGCGAGCCCGGCAGCACCGAAAGGTGCAGCGGAACCTCCACCAGCATGCCCTGCCGGTACGACCCCACCGCCGGGGCGAACAGCACCTTGCGCTCCAGCCCGGTGTGCAGGGTCATTTCCGGCACATGTTTGTGCTTCAGCGTCAGGCCGTAGGCGCGATAGGCCTCGGCCTCGCCGCTTTCGAACTCGGCGATCATGGCCTTGCCGCCGCCGGAGTAGCCGCTGACCGCATTGACCGTCACCGGCAGGCCCGCCGGAATGATCCCGGCCGACACCAGCGGCCGCACCAGGCCGATGAAGCCGGTCGGATAGCAGCCGGGGTTCGACACCCGGGTGGCGTTCGCGATCTTCTCCCGCTGGTCCGGCGCCATCTCGGCGAAGCCGTAGGTCCAGTCCGGATCGACACGATAGGCGGTCGAGGCGTCGATCACCCGCACCTTCGGGTTCTCGATCAGGCTCACGGCTTCCCGGGCCGCGTCGTCCGGCAGGCACAGGATCACCGCATCGGCGCTGTTCAGCGCCTCGCGCCGCGCCTCGACATCGCGCCGGCGGGCGCCCAGAAGCAGCAGGTCCAGATCGGCGCGCGCCTCCAGACGCTCGCGGATCTCCAGCCCCGTGGTTCCGGCTTCGCCGTCGATGAAGATGGTGTGGGTCACGCTGACGCTCCGATCCGCCCCGGACACCCTTCATCGCGCCGGCGGGGTCCCGCACATAGGGCCGGTTTCCCGCGGACGCCAGTCTTTCCGCACCCCGCCCGTCAGGCGGCGAGGTCGGCCGCGTGCAGGGCCTCGGCCACCGCCCGGATCAGCGCCTCGGCGGCGACCGGCTTGGCCACCGCGCCGCAGAACCCCTGCGCGCGCAGGTCCGCCTCCAGCCCCTCCCCCGCATCGGCGGTATAGGCCAGGATCGGGGTGTCCCGGTTCGGGCCGTCGCCGCTCCGGATGGCCCGCAGCGCCTCCCGCCCGTCCTGCCCGGGCATCCGCATGTCCATCAGGATCACGTCATAGGCCGCGAGGCCGGCCTGCTCGACCGCGGCGAGACCGTCCACCGCCTCGTCGATCACCGCGCCCAGACCGCCCAGGAAGGCGCGCGCCAGCTCCCGGTTGGCCGGATGATCGTCCGCGACCAGAACCCGCACGCCGGTCAGGCCCGAGACCGCCATCGCCCCGGCCGCCCCGGCCTCCGTCGGCTGGGCCTCCGGCGCGGGAACCTCGAACCAGAAGACGCTGCCCCGCCCCTCGACGCTGTCCGCGCCGATGGCGCCGTCCATGGCCTCGGCGAGGCCCTTGCAGATCGCCAGCCCTAGGCCGGTGCCGCCGACTGCGCGGTTCTGGACGCCGTCCACCTGCGAGAACCGCCGGAACAGCCGCCCCAGCTTCTCCGCCGGAATCCCGGCCCCGGTGTCCCGGACTTCGACGCGCAGGCGACCGGTCTCCGGCGCCCACCCGACCGACAGCCGCACCTCGCCCCGGGCGGTGAACTTCACGGCGTTGCTCACCAGGTTGAGCATGATCTTCCGCAGCCGGTCCGGATCGGCGACGATCAGGGCCGGCAGGGTTTCCGCCATGTCCAGCGTCAGGGTCAGATCCCGCGCGCCGGCCTGGGGCGTGAACAGCTCCAGCGTCGCCGACGCCAGCGCCGCCATGTCCATGGGCTGCGGACGGATCGCCACCTGACCGGCTTCCAGCTTGGAGAAGTCGAGGATGTCGTTGACCGTGCACAGCAGGGCCCGCCCGGCGTTGTCGACGCGCCCGATATAGCCGCGCGCCGTCTCCGGCAGCGCCTGCTCCAGGGCCAGGCCGGTAAAGCCGATGATGCTGGTCAGGGGGGTGCGCAGTTCGTGGCTCATATTGGCCAGGAAGTCCGACTTCACCGCCGCCGCCGCCTCGGCCTCGGCCCGCGCGGTCTCCAGCTGGCTCTCCAGCGCCTTGCGACGCGTGATGTCGCGGATGACCACGACGGTCTCGACCGGCTGCCCCCGCTCGTCGCGCAGCAGCCGCATCCGGGTCTCGGCCCAGATCGCCCGGCCGTCGCGATGCAGCAGGCGATGCTCCAGCGTCGCCGCGTCGCGCCCCTGCCCCATCTCCGCGAAGATGTCCCTCAGGCGGCCCTGGTCGTCGGGATGGACGAAGGACCAGGCCCGCTGCCCCGACATCTCGACCGGCGTCCAGCCCAGCAGCCGCTCGACCGCCGGGGAAATATAGTTGGACGAGCCGTCCAGCTGGACGCGCGCGATGACGTCGGCGGCGTGGTCGGCCAGCAGCTTGTAACGCCCGCGGCTGCGCTCCAGCACCGCAAGGGCCTCGCGTTGCTCGGTCACGTCCTGGAACACCCCGAACAGGGCGATGGACTCGCCGTCCGCCGTCCGCTCCGCGGCCCCCTTCGACACGACCCGGCGCCGGACCCCGTCCGCGCGATCAATGTTGAGTTCGAAGGAGAAGGGCCCCTCGCCGTCCATCGTGCGCGCCAGATGCGCCGACAGCGCCTCCCGATCCGCCTCGGTGTAGAAGGCCACCGCACTCTCGAAGTCGGGGCTGAAGGTGTCGCGCGTCACCCCGTGAATGGCGTAGACCTCGTCCGACCACACGACCTTCTGATCGCGCATGTCCGCCCGCCAGTGGCCGACGCCCGACAGGCTTTCGACCATGGCCAGCATGTACTCGTTCTCGCGCTGCAGACGTTCGGCCCGGGTCCGTTCGAGATCGGCCACCACCAGTCGGGCCAGATCGCGCAACCGGTCCAGCTGCGCCGCATCCGGCGCCGGGCGGGCCTTGGTGTCGATCACGCACAGCGTGCCCAGACCGGCCCCGTCCGAGGCGGTCAGCAAAGCGCCCGCGTAGAAGCGGACCTTCATCCCCCCGGTCACTTCCGGATTGTCCACGAAGCGGGGATCGCGGGTCGCATCCTCGACCACCATCACGGCGTCGGCCGGCAGGTCCAGGGCGTGGGCGCAGAACGAGGCCTCGCGGGCGTTCGAACACCCCTCGACGCCGACGCTCGCCTTGAACCACTGGATGTCGTCCTCGATCAGGGTGACCAGGGCGACCGGACAGTCGAACAGATGGGCCGCGAGCCGCACCGCGCCGTCGATCGCCGCTCCAGGCGGCGCCCCGATCGCCCGCAGGGAGCGCACGGTGGCGAGACGTTGGGCTTCGTCCATGAGAACTCTCCGGCTACTGCCGAAAAGTCCTATGGGATCAAGGCTTACGTTTGGTTAGCGACACAGCCGCATCTCAATTCCCGTCAGGGGTTTGCGGCCCCTCCAGCGCCACGACCGGAGGCTGCGCCGCCAGCTCGGCGTCCGGGGTCACCCATGCCTCCTGCGCCAGCGCGCGGGTCCGGCCCATCTCGAACACCCGCACCATCGAGTCGTGCTCGAAATTCAGCGCCGAGGCGTCCGCGTCCGCCGGAATGGAGGCCACATGGAGGGACGCGCCGTTGCGGGCCGCGAAGGCGGCGTTGGCGGCCAGATGGGTCCGGGTCGAGGCCTTGCTCATGCTCTCGTAGGTCCGGGTCAGGATGGCCGGCAGGCTGCCGCGCACCACGCCCGGCGTGCGGCCCGTCTGGCCGTTGATCAGAACGTAGAGCGAGGCGCGATCCGCGCCCGGCACGCGCTCCCCGGCGGCGAGGATGTCTTCCGGAACGCCGAGGAAGGGCATGTTCACGCCGCCGTCGACATGCATCTCCTCGACGATCTGGTCACCCTGCAGGCCCGAGATCATTACCGGCGGAAAGACGCCGGGAATGCTGGCCGAGGCCACCAGCACCTCGCGGAACAGCAGCAGCGCCTGCTCATCGCCTTGGCTGGCCAGTTGCCCCATGTCCCAGACGACCGATTCCTGGGTGTCGAGATTGGTGGTCACCACCAGCAGCCGCCGTCCCTTCGCGTGTTCGGCGGCGATGGCGCGCAGCAACTCCGGCGTGACGTTCTGGTCGACCAGACGGCGAAGCGGCCCGGCGCTGTACAGGCTCGGATGCACCAGTCCGGCGAGCGCCCGCGGGCTCAGGATGCTGGAGGCCTCGCCGCCGGTGTAGGCGGCGCGCAGGGCGTCGTCCCATTCCGGGCCCAGGAAGGCGAACGGCGCGGTCAGGGCGCCGGTGCTGATGCCGGTGACGATGTCGAACGACGGCCGGTCGCCGGCCTCGCTCCAGCCGACCAGGACGCCGGCGCCGAAGGCCCCGTTGGCCCCGCCGCCCGACAGGGCCAGGACCGCGCCCGTCCCCTCGTGACGCGCCAGCCTGCGGGTGAACAGGGCGATGACCTCGTGCGAACGGACCTGGTCGCCGGGACGGATGCGCGGATCCCGCGTCGGCGAGACCGAGGCGTCCAGCTCCCGCACCGGCAGCGGATCGATCCGCGAAAGGGTGCCGCAGGCCGACAGGCCCGACGCCAGCATCAGCACCGCGCCGAGACGCCGCCACCCCTGAAGTCCCGACCGTCGCGCCATGGTCCTCTCCAGCCGCATCCGGCCGATCTGACCGGGTTCGCGGACCAGAACCCCTAACAGCGCAGGTTGTTTCCCGCCACCGCGCCGAAGCGACAAAGGCGTGTCGGGATCAGCGCTTCCCGGGCAGGTTGCTCCAGACGGAGACGCCGCCGACGACGATCATGAAGAGAGAGAACAGGCCGACGATGGCGGCGATGACGGGGATGGCGGATTCGGGCATGACGGGCTCCTCTGTGGCCCGTCCTGTGCGCCACCCGCGCCGGCTCCGCCTTGATCAGGATCAAACCGCGCGGCTCAACCGATCCAGCTCAACCAGCCGATGATCAGCGGCACCGACAGGATTGTCGAGACCAGGACCACCCGCGAGGTCAGCGCCGCCTCCCGGCCGTACCGCTGGGCCAGCATGAAAGCCCCGGTGCCGGTGGGCAGCAGGGCCAGCAGCACCGCCCCGTGCGTCTCGGCCGGGGCCAGCCGGAAGACGAACACCGCCAGCCCCCAGGTCAGCAGCGGCTGGGCCAGCAGCTTCAGCCCGGTCAGCAGGGCGATGTCTCCAACGGCCGGCTTCGGCCCGTCCGTCCTCTCCGCCAGGAACAGTCCAAGGGTCACCAGGGCGCACGGCGCCGCGGCGCCGCCCAGCAGCTGGAGAAAGGCATGCAGGGGCGTCGGCTCCGCCCATCCGGCCGCGAGGAAGACCGCCCCGAGGGCCGGGGCGACGACCAGCGGATTGCGGGCCAGCGACAGCGCGACCTTGCGCGCCGCCGCCGCGGGACTCCGCTCGGCCTGCAGGCTGATCTCGATCAGCACGATGGCCACGGCGAACAGGACGCAGACGGTGATCAGGGTGGCGATCAGGGTCGGCGCCAGCATGCCCGATCCCAGCGCCGCCAGCGCCAACGGAAAGCCCAGGAAGCCGGTGTTGGCGTAGGCCGCGTTCAGGCCGTCCACCGAGGCGTCGGCCATGCCCCTCCGTCCGGCCATCCGCACCATCACCGTCGCCGCGAAAACCGCCGCCGCGCCCAGGCCGAACGCGCCGATGAAGCCGGGCCGCCAGATATCGCTCCACTGCGCCCCCGCGACGATGTCGAACAGCAGGGCCGGCAGGGCCAGATTGACCACGAACCGGTTCAGCTCGCCCGTCGCGGCGGGTCCCAGCGCGCCGCACCGACGGGCGATGAAGCCCGCCAGGATCAGGGCGAACACCGGCAGAACGATCAGGGCGACGGACACGGTGAAGACTACGGGACAGGGCGTTCGGGGAGAGCCCCTCTTAAACGCCCCGGCGCCGCCCGTCAGCCGTCCCGGTCGGGATTACTCCCACTCGATTGCTCTAAGCTGGACAAAATTATGAATTAGTTGGTTTTTTCGCGGCTCGTCTACTTTAACACCGGCTCGCCGCCCGACTGTTCGGTTTGGTTTTGAAAACATTGGATAAATAGACCGATGTAAAAACCGCGTGATCGCGCAATCTTTCGAGACGTATTGACAATCTCAAATTCGAATTAACGATCGATTCTTGCGCATTCACTTGCCGCCGCTAGACTAGCATGAGCAGAACCTACATCGCCATCGCTGACGCCGGCAGAGCGTAGTCCATAACCAGCATCCAGATCGCCATGGCGATCATCATCAGGTTCTCGGTCAGGGATAGGAAGCCAAGCGGCACATTGCTGTCTCCACCGACGCAGGCGCATTTCAGTTCGCGCTTGTCGATGTAGACGGCCTTGAAGACCGAGGCCGCGCCAATGCCGCCGATGAACAGGGCCACCGGGACCGATAACCAGGTCAGGACGCCCGCGACCATCAACGCGCCTGCCCCGAACTCGGCGAACGGATAGACCTTGCCGTACGGCACCCACCGCTTGGCCAGCAGGTCGTAGTTCAGGAACATGGATGAGAAGCTCTCGATGTTCTGGAGCTTCAGCATGGCCAGGGCCATCATCGAGAGGGCGATAAACCACTCCCCTGCCCGCACGGTGAACGGCGTGCCAAAAATCGTCAGGCTGAGCATCGTCGCCATCACGGCCGTGGTCAGGAAGACGACGAGGACCGGCGTGTAGGTGGTCGCCTTGGGATCGCGGACCTTGAGACCGAGATAGCGGCGCAGGTCGTCGTGGCCGCCGACACGCTGGCCGTCGATGAAGACCTGAGGCGTGGTCTTGACGCCGTGCTCGGCCTTGAAGGCGTCGGTCTGCTCGCGAGTGGTGAGCCAGTGGTCCTCGACCTTGTAGCCCCGGCTCTTGAGCAGATGCCGGGCCTTGAGCCCCCACGGACAGGTGTGGTCAGGCATCACCATCCGATAGATGACAGCGGTCTTGGTCATTGCAGGCTCCTTGATCTTCAAATCCGAGCTGCAGCTCTTAAGTTCCGTACCTAGATACGGAGTCAAGCATGAACGTTCGGACGATCGCAGGGTTGGCGCGAGACGGCGGCGTCGGGGTGGAGACTGTCCGCTTTTATCAGCGTCGCGGATTGCTTTCGACGCCCGACAAATGGTCGCGTGATGGCGCCGGCGCGGGCGTTCGACGCTATGGCGAGGAGGACGTGCGCCAGCTGAGGTTCATTCGCTCCGCACAGACGGCGGGCTTCACCCTCGAGCAGATCAAAGAGTTGTTATCGCTCGACGCTGGCGAAGATCGCACGCGCGCCCGTGCGTTGGCCGCGGAGAGGCTGGAGGCGCTGGATCGAACCATCTCCGATCTTGAGGGGGCGAGAGCGGCGTTGCGCCGACTGGCGAGCGCTTGCGCGGCGAACGACAGCGGACCGTGTCCGATCATTTCGGCCTTTCAGGGTGAAGAGGTTTGAAATCCTGCCCTGTCTTGGCGAACGGGGTGAGAGGGTTGGCAGCCGTCCCGCCTGGGAAAAACAACCCGACTGCGTAGCCGCGAAGCGGGAGGACCGGAACGTCCCGTTTCCAGAACTGTTCGTTGATCATCACTTCCGGAGAACGAAGATGTCGATCAAGCTGAACGCCGGTCTGGCCACCGCCGCCCTGTCAGTGCTCCTGACCGCGTGCAATCCTGCGGGACAGGCCGATAAAACCGCGACGGCCGACTCGGGGTCGGCGGCCGAACACAGCGCTCCGGCGGTCCAGCCGATGGCGGGGCCCGAGACGCCCTATTCCGCCTCCGAACAGCAGATGCATCAGGCCATGATGCAGGCGCACGGCGCGGACCCGCAGGAGACCTATGCCCTGAAGATGATCGAGCACCACCGGGGCGCCATCGCCATGTCGGAGGTCCTGATGCGCGAAAACCCGGACGCTGCGCTCCGCGAGATGGCCGAAAAGACGATTACGATGCAGCGCCAGGAGATTACGGCACTGGAGCAGTGGGTCGCGCAACATCGGTCCGCCGCAGCAACCCCCGCTTCGGGTTCGGTCCAGCCCGGAGCCTGATGCGGCACGATTGCGCGCGGGGACTGGTCCGCCCGCGCGTATCTGCTTTTGAACGGCGTCGATCGTCGGCGTCTGTCCGCCGGCGGGAGTCCCTCATGCACGACAAGAGCTATCGCAACCTCGCGATTGAACTCATCGTCCACTTCATCATCATGTATTTGGTGATGTTCACGATGATCGCGACGCTTGATCACTTCAACTTCAATCTGAACAATCTCTACATGACGCTGATGATGGTCGCGCCGATGGCTGTCCTCATGCTGGTTCTGATGCGCGAGATGTACCCGAACAATCGGCTCAACCTCGCCATTGGGCTGGCCTCGGTGGTCATCTTCGCGGGCAGCTTCTACGCCATGCGCACCCAGGCGGCGATCGGCGACAAGGAACTCATTCGAGGAATGATCCCCCACCACTCCGGCGCGATCCTGATGTGCGGCAAGGCCAAGCTGAGCGACCCGGAACTGGTCGCGCTGTGCGCAGAGATCGTCGAGGCCCAGAAGCGCGAGATCCGACAGATGCAGGCCATTCAGGATCGGCTTTGACGGCCTTTCCGGCGGGACGCGTCCGCTGGCCCCGCCAACTCGCCATTCCCGTTCGACGAGGCTTCCCACGCCGCCCCAGTGTTGTCGTCGGTTTCAAGGCGTGAGGTCGGCCAGCGTCGGCCGCCGTTGACGAGGGGAAAGTCGACGCGCCGCGTAGACTAGTCGAAAGCCGGACCGGCCAATCGCCAGGAGACCCAGTATGCGTGCGTTTAACCCCGTTCCCTATGTCGCCCTGGCGGCCGCGGTCGTCCTCGCCGCAGGACCTGCAGCAGCTCACGCTCGTCTTGTCAGCGCCACGCCCGCGCCGAACGCCACAGTCGGTGCGACCCGCACGCTGACCTTGACCTTCAGCGAGCGCTCTGTGCCTGCGTTCTCCGGTTTCGACGTGGTCAACTCGGCCGGCGAGAAGCTCGCGATCCGCACTTCGGTCGCTGAAGACGGCAAGACCCTGACCGGGACTCTGACGCGACCGCTGACTGCCGGCGCCTATCGCATCGACTGGCGCATCGCCTCGAGCGACGGTCACCGCATGACCGGCTCGTACACCTTCACGGTGCGCTGACGCCGTGCTCGAGATCGCGGTCGTCGCGCTCCGGTGGCTCCAGTACGCCGGGGCCGTCGTCCTTCTCGGGACGCCGTTGTTCCTGCTCTACACCTTCAGGCCCGCCGACGGCGTTGATCTCACTTGGTCGCGAGGGCTCCTGATAGGGTCAGGTTTGGTGGTCGTCGCGAGCGCGCTCCTGGCGCTACTTGCACAGACAGCGGTCATGGCGGGCTCGCTGGCGGAAGCCACCAAGCCTGCGTCGCTGTCTTTCATGGTCACCGGCACGGCCTTGGGGAAGGCCATGGTCGCCCGAGCCGCCCTCGCCCTCGCGGCCGTCGTCGCGGTCCTGGCCTTGAGACCGGGCAAGACGGCCTGGAGCCTCTCGCTAGGCCTCGGGCTCATCGTGGTCGCGAGCTTCGCTTGGACAGGCCACGGCGCGGCGACAGAAGGCTCCGAGGGCCTGGTCCACCTCGCCTCTGACATCGTCCATTCCGTCGGTGCTGCCCTTTGGCTTGGCGCTCTGGTGGCGCTGACGATCCTGTTGCGGCGCCGCCCGGGGGTCGACGACGAAATCCTCCACCGCGCCCTGTATGGGTTCTCGGGCCTCGGCACGCTCGCCGTAGCCCTGCTCGTGGCCACCGGTCTCGCGAACAGCTGGTTCCTCATCGGTCCGGAGCGTATCTGGAACCTTGGCGAAAGCCTTTACGGACAGCTTCTGATCGCCAAGCTGGCGCTCTTCATGCTGATGCTGGGCCTGGCGGCGGACAACCGTTTCCGCCTGACACCCTCCCTGCGTCTGGAGCTGGAGCACACGGGACAATCGATCTCGGCGGTTCGACGGCTGCGGCGCAGTATCGTCACGGAGACGGCTCTCGGGCTCGTCGTCCTCGCCGTCGTCGCGCTTATGGGCACCCTCCCTCCGCCGGTCGCGACGTGATCTGACGATCAAGGGACCCGCGGAGCGGAGCGCCGCTGCGGTCGCGGCGCCCTTCTCCGAGAGAGCTTGTCACGTCCGACCCTCGGGCGTCCCGGATCCCGGCTTAAGCGAACATATACGGTCTGAACGCCACGCGCTTTCGCACTGAGGCGTTCAGACCGGAGAGGCCGACTACCGCGGAGCGCGCGACGACCAGTGAATGTGATGGATGCGCCAGCCATCGGCGTGGCGCTTGAGCACCATGGTTTCCGTTGTCAGACGGTCCACGGCTCGTCCGTTGAACTGACCGGTGGTGCGGCCTTCGCTGGTGATCCACGCCACATCGCCGTCTGCCCAGCCCGATCTGCGGCTTACGGTAGCCTCCGACGCGGCCGCGAAGGCGGCGTCCGACGCAAGATGGTGGGAGGCGTATTCCTCGCGCGAGCGCTCCGCTCCGCCCTCTTCAAAGATCATGACGTCGGGGGCCAGAAGCGACAGGGCGGCGGAGGTGTCGCCGGCCTTGAGCGCGGCATGGAAGGCATCGACGGTCGTGGCCGCGTCCGTCGCTTCCGCGCTGATCGACCCCGCGGTCTGGGCATGGCCGTGGGAATGGTCCTGCGCGACGGCGGGCGTCACCGACAGGACGGCGAGAGAGAGGGCGAGAACGAGAGGTTTGGGGGACATGATGGGCTCCGGCTTATGAATCAGGTGAGACAGGGTCAGGTCAGGTCGGCGGGTTGTGACGAGCGAACACCCGGGTCTCGCCGGAGCGAAGCACCAGCAGCGTGTCGTATGGATCCTTGTCTCCCTGCGGTGTCTCCATGCCGGGCGAACCGAGAGGCATGGCCGGCACCGCGAGGCCGAGCGCCGTCGGCCGCTCGGCAAGCAGCCTTATCACGTCCCCCGCCGGGACATGGCCCTCTACGACATAGCCATCGATCAATCCGGTGTGGCAGGAGGCCAGGTTGTCCGGAAGTCCCCGACTGCTGCGGACGGACTGCAGGCTCGGCAGAACGGTGATGCTGGTGGTGAAGCCGGCCTGCCGCATGTGCGTGATCCAGGCGTCGCAGCACGCACAGGTCGGCGTCTTGAAGACCGTGAGGTTTCTCGTCGACCGGCTCTGGGCGCAGGCGGTTCCGGTCAGGGCGACGCTGACGGCGGCGCCCAGAAAAAGCCTTCGGTGGAGGCGGGCGGTGGTCAAAAGGGCTCTCCTTGATCGCTGTGAACGGTGCGTCTGGCTTCGGCATCCGGCGTCTGACCGAAGGTCCGCCGTCTCAGCCACTGGCGGCTCGGTCGCTCGACCAAGGCATAGATGGCGGCCGCCGCGGCGAGGGTGACCGCCAGCATGGCCGCCAGTTCCGGAAGCCCCATCCGATAGTCGCCCGGCCAGCCCCCGAGAGTCTGGACGGTATTGCGCCAGACCATCAGGATCGGAATATGCACGAGGTAGAGGGCGAACGAGGCCTCACCGGCGAAGATTGTGATCGGGTGCGACAGGAAGGTCCTGACACCCGCCTTGGCGAGCAGCGCCAAGGCGAGAACAAAGGGTCCCGCCGCGGCGACGATAAGGCGATCGTCGGCCCCGACCTGCATGGCGAGCAAGAGCACCACGGTGGCTGCGACGGCGCCCGCGATCGCGGTCCGCGGGGACGGCGCCCAGCGCGCTCCGAGATAGTAGAGGCCAATCCCGAGCAGGAACTCCGGAATGATGCGCAAGACGCCCATATTGTCCTCCGCCCGGGGCAGAACCGAGCCGAACAACTGCCGGTAGATCGCATCCAGCAAGATGAACAGGCCTGTCGCCGCCGCCACGAGCATCCATGGCCTGTGTCGAAATCGCAGGGCGACCGCAGCGTAGGCCGGAAAGGCGAGATAGACGAACCATTCGGCCGACAGCGACCAGGCGGGACCGTTCCATAGGACCATCCCGTCTCGCGGGAACCAGGCCTGAACCAAAAAGAGAGTGGCCAGAAAATCCGCAGGATTGAACCGCCCGGGCTCCAGGCCGATGCCCAACACCGGCGCGGCGAGCACGAGCAACAGCATCGCCAACAGGATGAACAGGTGCGCCGGGTAGATGCGCGCGAACCGCGCTGCGAGGAACCGCCTGAAGTTCACCGGCTGATCACCCTGCAGGTAGACATGGGTGAGGATGAACCCCGACAGGATGAAGAAGATATCGACCCCGAGACGGGCCCGATTCAACAGTCCGGCTGCGCCTTCCGGCAGCGTCCATTGCAACTGATAGTGAAACAGGACCACGCCGAGCGCGAGGAAGAACCTCACCCCCGTCAGCGGATCGAGCCGATCCGGAAACGGACCCGCGGCCGGATCTGTCCTTTCGCTCACAGCGCCTCCCCGACACGAGCGGGTCCTCCCGGACGTTCTCTGGTATCTACGCGGCGGACCTCTCGTCCCCTCGCAAGGGGCCGGACGATTTGGCGCGTATGGCAAAGGGGGCGTGACGCAGGTACGCAATGACTGATGAGATCGAACGACTGATAGCGGCGGAGGGGCCTGACGACGCGGGGCGGCTGGACGGCCTGGAAGAGGTTGTCTGGGCACGGATCGCCATGCGCCGGGAATCGGCGTCAATGGGACAGGTCCGGGTCGCCGCCGTGGGGCTGGCGCTCGTGCTCGGCGTGGCCAACGGTGGATTACTCCTCCTGGCGTCGCCCAGGCCTGAGCCCTCTGAGCTACGCATCTTCACCGTCTCGGCGGGCCTGTCGCCGCTTGGTCCACTGGATGCCCGGGGATGAGAGCGCGCTGGAAATCGATCGCCCTGACAGCCGTGCTGGCGGCGCTCGCCAGCGGCGCGGCGACCTGGGTGAGCGCAACCTGGGTCATGCGCGAGCGTCAGCCGCCGAGCCTGCATAGCGTCGTCCATGAGCAGTTGAACCTGAGCGCCGAACAGGATGGTCGTCTGGACGCGATCGAAGCGCGCTTCGCCGCGCGTCGCCCCGGGCTGGAAGCGGAGGTGCGAGCCGCCAACCGCGAGCTCGCCGCCGCCATCGCCGCAAGCGACGGGAACACGCCCCAGGTGCAGGCGGCGGTGGATCACTTCCACGTGGCCATGGGCGATCTGCAGAAGGCGACCATCGCCCACGTCTTCGAGATGCGGTCGGTGCTCACCCCGGCGCAGGCCGAGGTCTTCGACGCCGCGGTGGTGGACGCCCTGCGTGCCGACGCCGGCTAGGCGCGGCGCGTGGAGGGCGACAGCATTGAAGCGCGCGCGGCGGGCGGGGACAGGGGCGCCTTCAGCGCCTTGATGGCGGCGACCAAGGGCGATCTCTACAGGTTCGTTAGGCGCTATGTCGGCGACGAAGCGGAGGCGCATGACCTGCTCCAGGAAACGTACACGGCCGCCTGGCTTGCCCTGCGGCGGTACGATCCGGCTCGCCCATTCGACGTGTGGCTCCGGTCGATCGCCCTCAACAAATGCCGGGACTGGAGCCGTCGGCGTGCGGTGCGTCGGGTCGTGCGCGGCGTGATGGGCCTCGACGCCCCCGAAGCGTCAGCGGTTCGGATAGAAGCGCCGTCTCCCGAAACCCGACTGGACGATCGCCGTCGCGCCGAGGCGCTGCGTAGCGCGCTGACCCGCCTGCCTGACGGCCTCAAGGCCCCTCTCCTGCTCGCCACGCTCGAAGGTCGCTCGCACGGCGAAATCGCGACGATCCTGGGCGTCACGACCAAGGCCGTGGAGACGCGGATCGCCCGCGCCCGCAAGCGACTTGCCGAGGACATGGCCGTTCCTGACGGCGCTTGACCTCACAATCTCGACCGATGGCGAAGGGCATTATTTCCGAGGTGTGGCGACCTGCCGCAAGGGCGTTGGCGCCGACGTGCGTATGTCAACCAGAAGCCGCCACGCGTTCGAGGAAGACCCGCGCCTATGCCCATGCCAAATCTCGATCGCCGAATGCTTCTCAGGAGCGCCGCCGTTGGCGGCGGGCTGCTTGGCCTGCAGGGACTTCTGCCGGCGTGGGCGCAGACCGGATCGGCGGGGCTAAGAGCGGACTTGCCGGCGCTGAGCGGGCCCAACATCGACCTGACGGTCGGTCACTCGCCTTTCACGGTCGGAGGCCGGACCGGTCATGCCGTGACGATCAACGGGGTGCTTCCGGCGCCCTTGCTGCGCCTGCGCGAGGGACAGAACGTGCGACTGTCCGTGACCAACGGCCTGGATGAGGACACCTCGATCCACTGGCACGGCCTGTTGCTGCCATTTCAGATGGACGGCGTCCCGGGCATCAGCTTTCCGGGCATCAAGCCGCGGGAAACCTTCGTCTATGAGTTCCCGATCAAGCAGTCAGGCACCTTCTGGTACCACAGCCATTCCAACCTCCAGGAGGCGATGGGCCACTACGGCCCGATCGTCATCGATCCGGCGGGCGCCGATCCCGTCGGCTACGACCGCGAGCATGTGCTGGTCCTGTCGGACTGGAGCTTCATGCACCCGCACGAGATCCTGGAGAAGCTGAAAAAGAGCCCCGGCTATTTCAATCAGCAGCGCACCACCTTGGCCGGCCTCATGGACGGCAGCGACCGCATGAGCCTGGAGGAGCGGCGCATGTGGGGCGAGATGCGGATGGACCCGCGCGACATCCTGGACGTCAACGGCTCGACCTATACCTATCTGATCAACGGCCACGGCCCGCAGGAGAATTGGACCGGCCTGTTCCGGCCGGGCGAGCGGGTGCGGCTGCGCATCATCAACGCCTCGGCCATGTCGATCTTCAACGTCCGCATCCCCGGCTTGCCGATGACCGTTGTGCAGGCCGACGGCGAGAACGTCCGCCCCGTCGAGACGGACGAGTTTCAGATCTCGGTCGCCGAAACCTACGACGTTATCGTCCGGCCGACCGAAGATCGCGCCTACACCATCGTGTCCGAAGCGATCGACCGGTCCGGCATGGGCCGCGCGACCTTGGCCCCCCGCCTCGGAATGACGGCCGAAGTCCCGCCCCTGCGAGAGGTGCCGAACCTGACCATGCGAGACATGGGCATGGGCGGCATGGACCATGGAAGCATGGCCGGCATGGACCATGGCGCGATGGCCGGCATGGACCACGGCGCCCCGGCCCAAGGCGCGGCGCCAGCGGGCGAGATGGGCGGAATGTCCATGGCCGGAATGAACATGCGAGATCCCGAGAACGCGCCCCCGGACATGGCGGTCGGCGTGGGCGTCGACGCGATCGCCATGGATCCCGCCAACCGCCTCGGCGAGCGGCCGATCGGCCTGACCAACGTCAACCACCGCGTTCTTGTCTACACCGACCTGGTGTCGCTGCAGCCGAACAAGGACCAGCGCCCGCCGTCCCGAACCATGGAAATCCACCTGACCGGGAACATGGAGCGGTTCATGTGGGGCTTCGACGGCCGCAAGTTCAGCGAACTGGTCGAGCCGATCCGCTTCGAGCGGAATGAGCGGGTGCGCGTGACCCTGGTCAACGACACCATGATGGCCCACCCCATCCACCTGCACGGGCACTTCTTCGAATTGGTGACCGGCGGTCCGCCGGGACATCAGCCGCTGAAGCACACGGTCAACGTCGCGCCCGGCGGCAAGGTGACCTTCGACCTGACCGCCGACGCGCCCGGCGACTGGGCCTTCCACTGCCACATGCTGATGCACATGCACGCCGGCATGTTCAACGTCGTCACGGTCCGGCCCATGGACGGAGTCGCGTCATGAACCGCCTCGCCGTCGCCCTCGCGCCGCTGATCCTCGCCGCCAGCGCCGTCACCGCCCAGGCGCAGGATCCGCACGCGGGCCATGTCACGCCGGCGACCGCGCCGCCGCGAGCCACGCCCGCTCCGGCCGTCCGGCCTCAGACGTCCACCCCGCCGCCGGCGCAAGACCCGCACGCCGGTCATGTCATGCCGCCCGCGCCAACGCCGCCAGCGGCCGACCCTCACGCCAGCCACCAGATGCCGGCTGAGCCCCCGGTCGTTGATCCGCATGCGGGTCACGATATGTCGAGAATGGCGCCGACGGCGCAGGCCGATCCGCACGCGGGCCACGATATGTCCGCCATGCCCTCCGCCCAGGCCGACCCTCATGCCGGGCATGATATGTCGACCATGAGCATGGGACCGCCGGACGTGCCGACCAGCGCCGACACTCCCGGCCGCCCTCCCGAGGACCCGCTCTCAGCCGCCGCCCTTAGCGGTCCCGCGCACGCCGCCGACCTGGTCTTCGGCGCCGAGGCGATGGCCGCCGCCCGTCAGACCCTGGTTCGCGAAAACGGGGACGTCCGCACCACCGCCGTCATCATCGACCGTCTCGAAGCCGGCTTCGGCGATGACGGCGAGTCGTATCTCTGGGACGTCCAGGGCTGGAGCGGCGGAGACATCAATCGCTTCTGGTGGAAGTCTGAAGGCGAAGGCGAATTTGGCGGCGAGCTGGAGGGAGCAGAGGTCCAGGCGCTCTACAGCCGCGCGATAGCGCCGTTCTGGGATCTGCAGGCCGGCGTGCGCCAGGATTACCGGCCCGACGGCGAGGATACGACGCACCTGGTCCTCGGCCTGCAGGGGCTCGCGCCCTATTGGTGGGAGATCGACGCGGCCGCCTTCCTCTCCACCGAGGGCGATCTGACGGCCCGCGTCGAGGCCGAATACGACCAACGCATCACCCAGCGGTGGATTCTTCAACCGCGCCTCGAAATCGACGCCTCCGCCGGCGACGTTCCGGAGCTGGAGATCGGCTCGGGCTTGTCCTCGGTCGAGGCGGGCCTGCGTCTGCGCTACGAGTTCCGCAAGGAGTTCGCCCCCTATGTCGGCGTCGAGTGGAGCCGTTCGTTCGGCGACACTGCCGACTACATCAAGGCCCGCGGCGGCGAGGCTGACGACACCCGCCTCGTTGTCGGCCTCAAGGCCTGGTTCTAGTTCAAAGGAGACCTTCCATGATCCGCATCCTCACGCTCTCCGCCGCCTTGGCGTTCGCTGGCTCCGCCGCGGCCCAGGACCCGCACGCCGGTCACGCCATGCCGGCCCAGGCCGCGACCTCCCAGTCCGGCATCACGACTGTGCCGGCGGACGGCGCCATGATCTCCGGCTCGCCCGAACGCTTCAGCGTCTCGTTTCCGCATGCGATGGTCCTGAAGACCGTAACCCTCACTGCCGAGGGGCAGCCTCCTGTCGTCGTAAGCGCGCCCGCCGCGCCCGCCGCCGCGACCGTCAGCGTGGCCTTGCCGCGTCTCGCGCCGGGCACCTACACGGCCGCCTGGACCGCTGAAGGGCCGGACGGCCACAGGATGTCCGGCTCTGTCAGCTTCATGGTTCACTAGGAGAACGACGATGCGAGTTTCCAACCTGCTGGCCGCCGTCGGCGCGATCCTGACCCTGAGCGCTGGTGCAGCCTTGGCCGCCGAAGGCTGCGACTGCTGCAAGGACATGGCCGCTGACGCCGCCATGAGCTGCTGCGACAAGATGAAGTCCGATACTCCGCCCCCCGCCGAACCGGCGCCGCCTGCGCCGGCGCCCTCGGATGCTCCGGCTCCCCAGGGTCACGCCGACCATAACTGACCGGCCGATCTGAACCGCTCCTGCAGGCGCTCCAACTGATCGAAGGCCTGCCGGGAGCGGACAGGCGTCAAATCTCGGTCTTCGCCGCGCTGAGCCGCGCCCCGCTCCCTGTCACTCCGCCTCCCGCAACTCGGACGAAACGGACGGTCTCGGCCCGCGTTCGCGGTTCGGCGACGAAGCCCGCGTCGGCGAAGGCGAGATGCTGGGGCATGGGCGCTTTCGCCGCATCCACGCGCCACCAGTCCTCCAGCGACGCCGCCTTGGGCAAAATGCCGCCGACGATCCGCTCGATGTCCCGGAAGGACAGGTCCACCTCGGCGCCCTTCTGACGTCGGAGAAAGGCTGCGAGCGGTGCGTATTTAGCCATCCGGGTGTCTTGCTCCACCGCTGCTGGGGGTCAAGCCCGGCTGGCGCGCTCGGGCTGGCCGATCTAGACTCGCCGGCGGCGGGTTCCGGGAACGATAGGCGCCGATCGAGAGCCAGGGGACGCGCGAGCGTCGGCGGCGATCGGCGGCGAAACGCCGGGCTTCATCACAGAAGTTCCTGGCCCGCCCCCTCCCCTCATCCCGGGTCGATCAGACCTTGCCGGACCGCCGAGGCGACCGCTTCGATCCGGGTCCGGACCCGGAGTTTGGAGCAGGCCTTCTCAAGATCGCGCAGCACCCCGCCCCCCTCGGCCTCGTAGGCCTCCACGCCGACGAAGCGGACGCGCCGGTCATCGACGCGGACCTTGGCCTCGGTCATGGCGCGGCGGATGGCGTAGGCCGGGGTGTGCGGCCCGATCTGCTCCAGCACCTGCCGTTGCCGCTCGCGGTCCTCGCTGACGCAGAAGGCGGTCAGTTGGTCGAGCGCCAGCGTCCCCTCCCGATAGGCCGTCATCAACTCCGGCGCCGCCGACCCGAGCCGCAGCCGCTGGCGCACCACATGGGCCGACACTCCGAACCGGGCGCCGATCTCTTCGGGTCCGTAGCCCTTCTCGGCGGCGAGCCGCTGGAAGGCCTCGAACTGGTCGGCGGGGTGCATGGCCTCACGGGTCATGTTTTCGTCGAGGCTGATCTCGTGGGCGTCGTTCTCGGCGTCCACGATGACCCGCACCGGATGGGTCCGCTTGATGGCCTTGCGCTTGGCCAGCAGCCGCAGCCCCTGACGGCGCCCTTCGCCGATGGTGACGAGGTAGTTTCCGGTGGGCGCGCCCTCCCCGTCCCGCTCGATCTCGACCACGGGCGGCTGCAACACCCCCTTGGCCTTGATGGAGGCCGCGAAGGCCTCGATGGTCGCCGGGCTGTGCGGGGTCTTCCTCGCATTCTTCGGCGAGGCCTTGAGCCGGTTGAGCGGCACGGTGATCTCCGAGCCGTGCTGCGGCGCGGTCGCTTCGGTCGCGGCGGTTTCGATGGATTGAGCAGTCATGTCTGCCTCCTTGGGCAAGGGTTGCAGGCACGCGAACTGCGCGCCTGAAACCCTGCCCGTCGGCGAGACCGGGGTAGCAAGGGCCAGGGCGGACCGGCCGGAGGGGGATCGCCCGACCTGCACAAGCCTGCCCGTTATTCCGAGGATCGCGCCTTCGCCGGCGCGGAAGGTCGGGGAGACCGGCCGGTCCGGCGGCGTAGCCGCTTCACCCTGGCCCGCGCGGGGGCGGAGCCCCTAGCGCTTCCGACCGATGACGATCCGATCGCCCTTGCGCGGAATCACGCAGTGAACATACTGGGAACACGGAGAGGACATGGTCGCAACGGTCAGGAAGCCGCAAAGGACGTTGGAACGGGTCACCGACCTGTCGACCGGCGCGACCATCACCAGCGACCAGCTTCTCGCCATTGATCCCGACCGCTACCAGAAGATCCGCCGCAACGCTGCGGCCGCCCGCCGCGAAGGGGCGGCCGCCTATGTCTGCGAGCAATGCGGCCACGGCGTCTATGCGCCAAAGGAAGCGCGCACCCGCCTGCCCTACTGGCGTCACCACAAGGGTGCGCCGACGACCTGCCCCTGGTGGACAGGGGACCCCGCCACGGTCGATCAGCGCAGCGCCGCGCAGTTTCAGGGCGCGCAGGAGAGCCCTCTCCACAGCTGGCTCAAACATCAGGTCGGGGAGATTCTCGCCATCGATCCGGCGACGGAGGCCGGCTCAATCCATATCGACGAGTATCTGAGAGGCGAGACCGGCCACCGACGGCCCGACGTACGGGCGATCAACAACGGCCGAAGCCTGGCGCTGGAGATCCAGCTCTCAAGCACGCAACTGCCGATCATCGACAGTCGAGAGCATTTCTACGGGCGAGAGGGTTACCACTTGGTCTGGCTGACGTGGAAGTTCCAGCCCGTTCCTCGCCGGCTGCTTTTGACGGCGTTCCTCGACATTTTCTATTCGCACAACAAGAACCTGTTCTCACTCGATGAACAGGTCCTGGCCCAATCGCGCGAGGAAGGCCGCTTCCTCGTGCGCTGCCATTGGGAGGACGGGCGCGACTGGCGGTCCGCGATCTTCGCCCTGTCTGATCTGCAATGGCCCGCCTCAGGCTTGCCCTACGCCGTCGCGCCCTGGAACGTCGACTATCTGCGTCGATGGCGAGAGGCCGTCGTGGAAGGGCACCTTCCGTGGCAGGCCCGGCAGGACCTGCTGCAGGAGCTGGTGGAACGCGTCGCCCTCACGGGGGTGGAGCCCCGCGACCTCGACACCCTGCAGATCCCGGTGCTCGTCAGCCTGATCCTGTCGCTGGAGCTGCGGCAGCCTGTGGCGACCAAGCAGAGCAACCTGGTCGAGATGCTCAACACCTTCTTCAGCAACAGCGAGGAGCGCCACAAGTTCGCGGGGCTGATCCGGCGTGTGGCCGGAGCGACCGATCAGTTGGCGGCTCTGCAGAAGCCGAGCGTCGCGCGCAAGCTCCGGGCCTCCCTCACCTCTCCCCAGATCACCCAAGGCTCCGTGGAGGGCCGCATCGTCCACGCACTGTTCCCTGATATTCTCATGCGCTCGGCGGCCTGACGACCGGTTCCGGCGCGCGCGGCGGCGCCAACCGCGCTCTTGCGCTACGGGGCGGCCGGGCGAAGGAAGTCCTCAAGGCGCGGGGCAGGCTGGTCCAGGTCCGTGATATGGGTCTCCGACCAGAGGATGGAGGTCTCGTAGAAGGACGTGCACACCCGCTCGCCGTCCTGTTCGAACCAGTGGGTCGCTTCGGGCAGAAGGGCGTGCGGGACTGGGTGTCGGGCGTAGGGATTGTGGAACACCTCCATCTCCGCCGACCAAGGTTCATAGCCCTGGGGCCAGAGCCCGCGGTACTCCGGACTCGCGACGTCAAGACAGAAGGGCTCGCCCTCCAGAGCCCCCGGCCGCCGATCGAAGAAGCGCCCGATGCGGCTGTAACGCAGCCCCTTGGCCTCGGCTCCAGCGGACACCATCACCCGGTTGAGCTTCGAGATGGCGCAGGCGTTGGAGAAGATGACGGCGGACAGCTCGGCGTGGTCGGCGTTGGCGAACAGTCCGGCGGGAAAGGCCGACGGCCCCTGCAGGTGCGCCGCCCTGGTGGTCCGCGCCACCTTGCGCCCGCCGTCGTCGGCAACCTCCGCCCCTTCGCCGTAGAGGTAGCCGATCAGGCCTTCGCGGCTCCAGAGCATCGACGCGGGCGCATGGAAGTCCGCGACCGCCAGCATGAACGGCTTGCCGGTGACGTGCGGCATCCGATCGTAGCCGCGCTGCAGCTTGCTGCCGAGGGTCTTGGCGAACCGAACAGCCGCCGGTCCGAAGAACAGCGCGTCTCGCTCAGTCGGCGGCGCGCTTCTCGGCGCGTTGACGTGCTCGAACGGCACCTCGGGGTTGGCGGTCACCGCTTCGACCCAGGCCTCTCCGCCCAATGGGTTCTGGATATGGAAGTCCGGGGAGTCCACAGGCTGACTGACGAGAAGCCCCTGCTCGCGGAAGGCTGCGAGCAGCTGAGCCTCCCACATCCGCGTGTGGAAGTTCCGGGTCTGGCAGTCGCCCGCCCAGTTCCGGTCCGGATTGGGCAAGGCGAGATAGAGCTGGTTCAGGACCCATGCGGCGAGATGGTGCGTGGGTCGCAGGAGAACCGAGAACTGATCGCCGGGCGTCCGACCCTTGAGATCGTGTAGCGGAGGCCGTGGCGCGGTGTTGGGCGGGAGAGGCTCTGGGGGCGCGCCGATGCGCAAAAGGAGCTCGAGGCGGGCCTTGGCGTCCTCAAGGCTTGCAAAGCCGATCTCCTCCCCGGTCACCGTCCAGACGTGATCGACGCGGCGTCGCATGGCGATGATCCCGAGCGAACCGTCCTCCGTCTTCTGGGTGACGATGCCGCACACCATCCCCGCTGCGTCGCCCCACGCGCCAATGGGCGGGCGGTCGCCAAAACCGTGGCCCCGCGGCAGGGCGAGCGCGAAGACGTCGAACATCGTCTGTGGGATCAACTTCATGACCCTATATGGACGCGGTGATCCGGAGAGCGAACCCATGAGCTTTGATGACCTGATGCAACGCCCCTTCCGATGGCCGAAGGCGGACGACAGACTTTTTCAGGTCTCGGCCCGGTGGGACGGGAACGCCGTGTTGGCTGAGCATCCGCATAGCCGAATGATGCTGATGCTGACCGGCTACAAGCGGGCGGCGGACAGTCTGGTCAAGCAGGCCGTCGAGGATACGGCCGATCGTGACACCCTCGTCTTCCCGATCATCTTCAACTACCGCCAATTCCTCGAACTCTCCCTGAAGTATCTGATCTCGACCTACGGCCGGACCGTCGGAGTTGATCCCATCTGGAAGTCTCACGACCTCACCAAACTGTGGACGCAGTTCGAGGCGGTGCTCCAGGCGTTCGGGAGCGACGACGAGGACGGCGCGACCGCTGCGGTCGGCAGGCTCGTCGCGGAGTTCGCGACCGTCGATCCCGGCTCTTTCTCGTTCCGATATCCGGTCGACACCCAGGGGCGGCCGATCGAGCTGGCCCACGGCTATATGGACCTCTCCGTCCTTGCCGATGTCATCGAGGGCGTAGACGGCTATTTCACCGGCTGCGACGGCTATCTGGACGCCTTGGCGAGCGCGGGACCCTGACCCTAGGCCACCGGCCGATCCGCGCTGACCCCCGGCGCAGGCGTCGCAGGCCTCGGCGGGTTCAACCAGGCCTGAACCGGCCGGTCGAACCCATACCGGAACGCCGCCGCCCCCATGAACGCCGCCGCCAGACCGGCGGCCCAGACGCCCCAGCGTATCCCGACGGACCAGTCCGACTGACCGACGGCGTCGAAAGCACCGAACCAGACGATGCGGGTCACCTCATTGGTGAGGAACATCGCGAACGACATCAGGCCGAGGTGTTCGATCAGGCGCGACGGGCGCACCACGGGCAAGGCGCCGGCCGCCCAGATGATGAGGGTCATCAGAAGAAGACAGGCCAGACCGAAGGGCCCCGCCGACTGCAGGAGCGCCAGCGCGCCGAAGGCGCCCAATCCCAGGGCGCCCGCCACCGCCGGGCGCACGTAGACGCGCGCACCGACCACGGCGGCGGCCACGCCCAGCAGGAAGAGCGGAAAGGCGCGGAGGAACCCGAACCGCAGCGGAAGGCGATAGACCGGGTCACCCAGCCAGACGCGGCTGGCGACGTCGGCGGCGAAAAGCAGGGCGACCGCGACCGCGGCCACGGCCCAGGGCCGGCGCCAGAGCGCCCGGCAGATCCATGGCAGGAGCAGATAGCAGCCGATCAGGGCCGACAGCGTCCAGGTCGGCGCGTTCCAGCCGACACCGCCCGGCACGCCATAGGCCTGCACGAGCAAGGCCTGGGCGGGCAACTGGCTCCAGTCGAACCATTGGGGATTGCTCGGTCGGACTCCGGCCAACGCGGCGGCCGCGACGAGGGCCGCGAGACCGGCGATCACGGCCAGATGGGCCGGGAACACGCGCAGCAGCCGCTGCCGGGCGTAGGTCCTGACGTCCATCCCGCCCGAGGCCAGGCGCTCGCCGTAGATCCGGGCTAGCACATAGCCGGAGTCGATGATGAAGAAGTCGGTGAGCAGGAACCCCCGGTCGAACACCGGATGGATCTGTCCGAGCGGCAGCGGGGCCGCTTCCCGGAAGTGGTAGAGGATGATCAGCGATCCGGCGGCGAACCGCAGCACGTCCAGCCAGCCGCCGCGTGCGATGCGCGCGGGGTGGCGGGCCTGACCTTCCACACCGGAGCTGATCGTCATTCGCGCTTCCCTGTGGCGGCGGGGCGTTCGTTGGCGTGAGGATGGTAGTGCACGTCCGCCCGCACCCCGTACAGGATGAGGGTTCCGGCGACGCAAAGCACGCCGAGCCCGCCGGCGATCATCAATCCGGCCCGGTCGCGGGGACCGAACACCAGACAGCCGCCCGTCACCAGGCTCATCATCACGCCATAGCCGATGTAGAGCGGCGTTCCGTAGGCGCCGAGCAGGGAGAAGGCCATGCACAGGACGACGAAGGCCGCGATCAGGCTGGCGCCGACGGCGATCACGACATCGAGCACCGGCCGGGGTTTCGGCGGCGGGCGCGGGCTCGAGCCGCGGCGGCCCTTGTAGCGCCCTTCGCGCCAGCGGATGCTACGGCTGCGGACCGTGAAGCGCTTGCCGGCCATGAGGTCAGGGCCGTGCAGGATCGGCGGGCGCGTCCTCGTGCCGCGCCAGCATGATCCGCATCCGCAAAATTTCGGCTTCCTGGGCGCGGATGATCTCCTGCGCCAGGCCGCGCACGTCATCCGCCTCGCCCTCCTCCACGGCGATCCTGGCCATGGCGATCGCGCCTTCGTGGTGGGCGATCATGCCGCGCAGGAAGTCGATGTCGGCGTCGCCGGAGTAGTCGATGTTCATTGCCTGGTGCATGCGGTCGGCGGCCTCCCGATAGGCGCGGGTCGACGGCGTATCCGAGGGCGCGCCCTCGTGGCCGGCGTGCCCATCAATCGCTCGCGCCTCGACCGGCGGCGGGGCGGAGGCGTCGGGGGCGCCTCGACGGGACAGAATGCCGAAGGCGAAGGCGGCGACGGCGAGGAAGACCGCGATCACCGAGATCCAACCGGTGCGCTTCATGGCGTTTTCCTTTGAGTTTGAAAAAGGGTTTGGATCTCGTCGCCCCTCATGGCGGCGGACCGGGCTGGGTCGTCGCTTCGGGTCATACGTGCAGACCTCCGGCGTCACCGCAGGGCTCGAGCTCGGTCTGGACGGTCGTGTGATGCAGGTCGAAGCGCTCTTCGAGCATGTCGCCGACGGCCTGTCGGACAGCATCGGCGTCGGCGCCCTCCGACAGCACGACGTGAACCGTGCAGCTCGCCTGATCCGCGCCCGAAACCCAGACGTGGAGGTCGTGAAGGCTGGCGACCCCGGGGGTGGCGAGGATGGCGACCCGCACGTCCGACAGGGCCACGCCGCGCGGGGCGCCCTCCAGCAGAATGTGGGTGGTGTCGCGCAGCAGGATCCAGGTGCGGGGCAGGACCCACAGGCCGATGGCGATCGCGACGATCGGATCGACCCAGCGCCAGTCCGTCACGGTGATGACGACGGCGGCCACGAGGACGCCGAGCGAGCCGAGCATGTCCGCCCAGACCTCGAGATAGGCGCCCTTGACGTTGAGGCTGCGATCCTTGCCGCTCGACAGGATGCGCATGGAGATCAGATTGATCACCAGGCCGGCGGCGGCGACGATCAGCATGCCGATCGAGCCGACGGGCTCGGGATCCAGAATGCGCTTGATCCCCTCGTAGAGGACGTAACCGGCGACCACGAAAAGCAGGACGGCGTTGAACGCCGCCGCCAGGATCTCGAACCGCCTGTAGCCGAAGGTGCGTTTCTCATCCGCCGGCCGCTGGCCGATCTTGATCGCCAACAGCGCGATGGCGAGGGCCGCCGCGTCGGTGAACATATGCGCGGCGTCCGACAGCAGGGCGAGGCTGTTGAACACCAGGCCGCCGATGACCTCAACGATCAGGAAGGTCCCGGTCAGCGCCAGGGCGATGGTGAGCTGCCGGGCGTTGGCCCCGGCGGTGTGGTCGTGAGCGTGCCCGTTGGAGTGGTCGTGGTTGGTCATGAAGCGCGTTCCTGTGGGTGGTCGGAGGCGGCGTTGGCGTCGCGGAGGATTTCGACGCCGCCCTTGATGGCGATCGCCGCGACGAGGACGCCGACGACGAGGTCGGGCCAGGCCTGGTCGAGCCAGAGGACCAGACCGCCGGCGACGAGGATGCCGCCGTTGGACGCGAAGTCGTTGAAGCTGAAGGTCTCGGCCGCCTTCATGTTGACGTCGCCGCTGTGCTGGCGGCGGATGAGCTGCAGGCAGATCAGATTGACCACGGCGGCGACCAGGGCGAGCGCCATCATGGTCGGACCGATCGGCTCGGTTCCGGTGATCACCCGGCGCACGGCGTCGACGAGGACGCCGGCGGCGAAGACCAGCAACATGATCCCCGACGCCCTCGCGGCGCCTCGTTTCCAGGTCCCTGCCCGACCGATGGCCAGGAAGCTGATCAAATAGACCGCCGCGTCCGAGGCGTTATCCAGCGCATTGGCCAGCAAGGCGCTGGAATCGGCGGACACGCCGCCGATTCCGAGCGCCGCCGCCAGGCCGGCGTTGAGGCCGAGAACCGTCAGCAGCGTTCGGCGCTGCCGACGGTCATCCTGGGGCCGGGCCATCAGTCTTCGATCCCCTCGTCCTTGCGGTGACGCACCGCCTTGGCCGCGAAGGTCGGGAGCACCAGCAGGGTCAGGGCGGTGGCGGTGATCAGGCCGCCGATGACGACGGTCGCCAGCGGCTTCTGAACCTCGGCCCCCGCGCCGTGGGCGATGGCCATCGGAATGAAGCCGACGATCGCCACCATGGCGGTGGTGAGCACCGCCCGCAGGCGGCTGGACGCGCCCTCGATGGCCGCGTCACGGGGCGGCAATCCCGCCTGGAGCCGCTCGCGGATCGCCTGCATCAGCACCAGGCCGTTGAGCGTCGCCACGCCGGAGACGGCGATGAAACCGACCGCCGCCGAGACGGAGAACGGCATGCCGCGCAGGAGCAGCGCCAGCGCCCCGCCCACCAGGGCGAGCGGCACGCAGGCGAACACCAGACCCGCCTCGGCGAAGGAGCCCAGCGCCATGAACAGCAATACGCCGATCAGGACGAAGACGATCGGAATGACCAGGCCCAGCCGCTGTTCGGCGCGCTTGAGGTTCTCGAACTGACCGCCCCAGTCCAGGCGGACGCCCGGGGGGAGCTGAACCTGATCCACCGACCTCTGGGCGTCGGTGACGAAACCGCCCAGATCGCGACCCCGCACATTGGCCTGGACGACCATGCGGCGGCTGCCGTCGTTGCGGCTGATCTGGTTCGGTCCCTCGGCGCTCTGGATGCGCGCGACCGAGGACAGGGGCACGGTCACGCCGGTCGATGACACGATCGGCAAGGCCGCCAGCGCCGCCGGATCGTTGCGCGCGGCGTCGGGGAGACGGACCACGACGTCGAAACGCCGGTCGCCCTCGAAGATGCGGCCGGCCTCGGCGCCGCCGATCGCGGCCGAAACCGCTTCGGAGACGTCCGCCGCCGACAGGCCGTAGTTGGCCGCGGCGAAACGGTCCACGCTGATCGTCAGGGTCGGCAGGCCGGACGCCTGTTCCACCCTCACGTCGGCCGCCCCGTTCGTCTGGCGCAGGGCGTTGGCCACCTGGTCGGCGACCCGCTGCATGGTGGCGAAGTCGTCGCCATAGACCATGACCGCCAGATCGGTGCGCACCCCCGAGATCAGCTCGTTGAAGCGGAGCTCGATCGGCTGGCTGAATTCGAAGTTGTTACCGATCTGCCGCGACGCGACTTCCTCGAAGCGGGCGATCAGCTCTTCCTTCTCCAGACCCGGGTTGGGCCAGTCCTTGCGGTCCTTCAGAACGATGACGCTGTCGGAGATGTTGGGCGGCATGGGGTCCACCGCCGCTTCGGCGGTGCCGGTCCGCGAGAACATGGTCTCCACTTCCGGCTGGGCCTTGATCGCCCGCTCGATCGCCATCTGCATGGCGAGCGACTGCTCGAGCGAAGCCGACGGAACCCGCAGCGCCTGCATGGCGATGTCGCCTTCGTCCAGGGTCGGGATGAACTCCCGGCCGAGGGTGGTGAAGGTGACGCCGCCGATGACCAGGGCGCCGAGCGCGGAGAGCAGGACGATCTTCGGACGATCGACGGCCGTGCGAATGGCCGGAGCGATCCAGCGGCGCGCGTGGCGCAGCAGGAAGGTCTCGTGCTCGTGGGCGTGGCCGTGTTCGTCGACCTCCACCTTCTTGGGATCCCGCACCAGGAGCGCCGTCATCGCCGGCACGAAGGTGAAGGAGAAGATGAAGGCGCCGACCAAGGCCAGCATGACCGTCGCGCCCATCGGGATGAAGGTCTTGCCTTCGACCCCTTCCAGCATCAGCAGGGGGGTGAAGACCAGCAGGATGATCAGCTGACCGAAGGCGGCCGGCTTGACCATCTGGCGCGCCGCCGCGGCGGCGACGCCGAGACGCTCGCGCCGCGTCAGCATGCGCCCGGCCTCCGCGCGCTTCTGACTGAGCATCAGCAGGGTGTTCTCGACAACGACCACGGCGCCGTCGACAAGCAGGCCGAAGTCCAGCGCGCCGAGGCTCATCAGATTGCCGCTGATGCCGAACCGGTTCATGCCGATGACGGCGAACAGGAAGCTGATCGGGATCATCAACGCCGTGATGCTCGCCGCCCGGATGTTGCCGAGCAGCAGGAAGAGCACGACGATGACCAGGAGCGCGCCTTCGGTCAGATTGCGCGCCACCGTGGCGATGGTCGAGTTCACCAGGGCGCTTCGGTCCAGCACCGTCACGGCCTCGATGCCGGGCGGCAGGGTCTTCTGCACCTCCTCGAGCCGGTCGCCGGCGGCCTGGGCCACGGTGCGGCTGTTGCCGCCCGCGATCATCAGGGCGGTGCCGAGGACCGCTTCGTGTCCGTCGCGGCTGGCGCCGCCCAGACGCGGGGCCTGGCCGACCTCGACGGTGGCGACGTCGGCGACGCGGACCACAAGGCCGCTTCGATTGACGACAGGCGCCTGGGCGAGGTCCTCGACGGTCGAGGCCAGCGCGTCCGTGCGAACGGTCAGCGCCTCGCCCGCACGCTGCACATAGCCGGCCCCGGCCTGGGTGTTGGCCCGATCGAGCGCCTGGATGAGGTCGCCCATGCCGAGCCCGTAGGCCGAGAGACGCGCCGTATCCGGACGAACCGCGTATTCCTTCACATAACCGCCGACCGTATCGACGCCAGCCAGGCCGGGCGCCGTCCGCATCTGCGGAGCGATGATCCAGTCCTGCACGGTGCGCAGATAGGTGGCGCGCTGTTGCGGGGTGGTGAGGAGATCGCCTTCAGGCGTCAGATAGGCGCCGCCGGCCTGCCAGCCGGTCTGGCCCGGCTTGGCCAGGTTGGCGCTGTTGAACGGCTTGTAGTCCACCGTCCACATCAGCACCTCGCCCAGGCCGGTGGTGATGGGGGCCAGCGCCGGTTCGACGCCTTCAGGCATCGTCTCACGCGCCTGCGCCAATCGTTCGGCGACCTGCTGACGGGCGAAATAGATGTCCGTCTGGTCGGTGAAGATGACGGTCACCTGGCTGAAGCCGTTGCGGCTCAGCGACCGGGTCGAGGTCAGGCCGGGGATGCCGGCCATCGCGGTCTCGATCGGATAGGTGACCTGACGTTCGATCTGTTCGGGGGCCAGGGCCGGGGCGACGGTGGTCACCTGCACCTGACGGTTGGTGATGTCCGGCACGGCGTCGATCGGCAACCGTGTCAGTTCGAGGAGGCCGTAGGCCGCGACGAGCGCCGTGGCCAGGACGATGAACCATCGGAATTTGACCGACAGCTCGATGATGAATTTGAACATGCGCGCGCCCCCCTAGTGGCCGTGCTCGGCCTCGCCCTTGGCGAGTTCGGCTTTGAGGAGGAAGGCGTTGGTTCCGGCGACCCGCTCGGACCCGTCGAGGCCGCGCAGAATCTCCGTGCGCCCCCCGGCCTGGCGGCCGACGAGCACGGGGCGCAGCTGGAAGCCGTTCGGGACCTGGATGAAGACGACGCTGGCGCCGTCGACGGTCTGGATGGCTTCCGTCGGCACGGTCAGGCCTCCGGCGGCTTCACCCGTCACGATCGCGCCGGTGACGGCGGAGCCGGCCGGCGGCAGGGTCGCTCCCGTTGGGCGCGCCCGGATCACGGTGGCGCCGCTTTCCGCGCCCGCCCCGGCGGCGACGCCGGTGACGACGGCGTCGAAATCGCCCGCGGGGCTGGAGACCCGCAAGGTCGATCCCGCGCGGACAAGCGCCGCAAGGTGCGGCGGCGCATTGAATACGAGTTCGACGCGGGCGGGGTTGGTCACCTCGGCGATCACGCCGCCCTGCGGGACGAAGCCGCCCGGGCCGACCTGAACGCTGGTGACCACGCCGGCGATCGCGCTGTTCACGCTCAGCCGTCCGGCGGCGTTGGGCGATCCGGCCGCGCTCGACCGCGCGCGGGCCGCACGGGCCGCCGCCTCGGCGCTCAGCAGCTGCGCCCGGGACGCCTCGACCTCTTGCCGGGCGACGACGCCCTGGTCGGCGAGGTTGCTGTTGCGCTGATAGGCCTGGCGCGCGACTTCGGACTGGGCCGCGGCCGCATCCGCGTCGGCGCGGAAGGTGGCCGCGTCGCCGCTCACGAGACTGGCCAGGGGCTGGCCGATCCGAACGGACTGGCCGGGTGCCACCAGCACCCGTTCCACCCGTCCTCCGACGGGCGCGGCGACGGCGGCGCGGGCGTCGACCATAGGTTCGACGCGACCGGAGAGCCGGGTCTCGGCGCCCCCGCCCCGGCCGACGCCGACGACGACCAGATTGGCGGCCTGGGCCTGGGCGGCGCTGAGAGCGACAAAGCCCTCGGGAGCTTCGGCCTCGCCTTCGGCGTGACCGCCCTCCTCTTCGGCGTGGCCGGCTTCGCCTTCAGCCGCCGCGCCTTCGGCGGCGGGCGAATCCGACCGTCCCAGGGTGAGGTAAAGACCCCCGGCCCCGAGGATGACGAGGGCGGCGACCCCGCCGATCAGCAAGGTCTTGTTGGAAGTGCGCTTGCGCATCATTGGGCTCCTTGGAAGGGGGCGCGGCCGTCCTGGCGCGCGAGATCGATTTCCGCGCGGACCCGGGCGAGGCGGGCGTCCACGGCGGCGGTTCTGGCGTTGACCAGGGCGGTGCGGGTCGCGCGAAGCTCGAGCTGCGAGATCCGGCCCGCCTCGAAGCCGATCCGCGAGAGGCGGTAGGCTTCTTCGGCAGAGGTCACCCCGGCGTCGGCGGCGTTGACGCGGCTCACCGAGGCGCGGAGGCGCGCCTGTGCTGCGGCCCGGTCCGCCTGGGCTTCCTGGCGGGCGGTCATCAGCCGGGCGTCGGCCGCCCTGAAATCCGCCTGGGCGGCTTCGATGTTGCCGCGGTTCCGATCGAACAGCGGCAGGGGCAGGCTGAGGCCGAACGTCAGCGCCGTCGCGTCTTCCGCCTCGTAGCGGCGAAGACCGATGCTGGCGCTGACGTCCGGTCGCGACCGGGTGCGTTCAACCGCGATGCGGGTTTCGGCGGCCGAGCGCTCAGCCTCAGCCACGCGCACGGTCAGCGTCTGGTCCGTCGGCGAAAGGGCGGTCGCCGGCGCGAGGTCCAGCAAGCTGACGTCGATGGTCGTCACCGGCTCGGCGAGCATGGCCACCGCCGTGAGCCGGGCGAAGGCCGCGTCCCGTTCGGCGATGGCTTCGTCGAGACCGGCGCGCGCGGCGGCGGCTTCGCTCTCGCCCTGGATGCCGCGCAGAAGCGGCTCGCGCCCCTCCTCCACCAGCACCAGGGCCGCGCGGGCGTCGGCGAGGGTGAGGCTCAGGTTCTCCTCGGCCAAGGTCGCGCGCCGCTCGGCCGCCTCGGCCTCGGCGTAGACCAGCGCCAACCGTCCGGCGGCGTCGACCACGGCCAGGTCTCGTCGGAGCGAGGCGGTCCCGGCATCGGCGCGGGCCGCGTTGATGCGAGCCGTGCGTCGACCCCAGAGCTCAAGATCCTGAGTGATCGAGAGCGTGGTCTCGGCATTGTCGTAGCCAGAGAAGGGCCCGCTCCCGAACGCGTTTTCGGCGTCGAGGGCGAGGGTCGGGTTGGGGCGGACACGCGCCTGGCGCGCCCGGGCTTCAGCGGCGTCCAGAAGCGCGCCGGCTTCCAGGGTGGCCGGGGTCTGGTCTAGCCGGGCGAGGAGCTCGGCGAACGAAGGCGCAGGGTCAGCCCACGCGGGGCTGGCCAGGACAGCCGCGATAGCGGCGAGCGCGCAGCCCACCGCGAAACGCGGCGGCCGGCGATATGAGGCAGGCATGATTCATCTTCCAGAGGGAGTGACACGAGAGAGCCCGCGCGGAAGCGCGGTCGTCGTGTCAGGCTCTGGGAGGGCGTTTCAGTCCGTCTGGCGCGATGGAGCCGAAGAGATCGCTCAGGGGCAAGGCGTGGAGCGGCCGGTCGAAGGCCTGCAGAGGCAGGTCTTCGCCGACCGCCGTGCGAGCGGCGGCGGTGTGATGGCAATGGCCGTGCGAGCAGATGCCGTGGTCCTTGCCGCCGGTGTGGTCGCCTTCGGCCGGATCGTGATCGACCAGGGCGTGGGCGGCGGGCGGTTCGGGCTGGCAGGTCGCTGCGTCAGCGATGGGCGCGACGAAGAAGGCGGCGGCGACGAAGGTCACCGCCAGAATCAACTTCGCCCATGTCACCATCGACCAGGTCATCGGCGGCTGCATACTTTCGTTCGCCCGTATCGGCAATCTGTTACAAAATACGCTGCTCCGGCCGCCCCGGCCTTGCGCGACGGGAACGCGCTCCGGCCCGCCCTGCTGCGACGACCGGTCACGCCGGATCGGGCCCGGCGGATCAAGCGCCCGCTCCAGGCAGGGCGGCGGACGAGCGAGCGTTCACGCGGGTCTCGACGAGCGCCTGACGGGTGATCGACCATGCGGATTGAAGGAAGATGAAGGCCAGCAGGGCGCCGGCGGCGAGATCCGGCCAGCGCGATCCCGTCAGCCAGACCAGACCGCCCGCCGCGGCGACGCCGAGGCTGTGGGCCAGGTCGTTGCGCGTACAGAGCCAGACCGATCGAACGTTGGCGTCTCCGTCCCTGAAGCGCAGCAGCAGGGTGGCGGCGACCAGGTTTGCGGCGAAGCCGAACAGACCCAGGCCCGTGATCACGAAGCCCTCCGGCGCGGCCCCGGTCATGGCCCGCCAGACCGCGAAGCCGAGGACCGACAGCCCCAGCACGACCAGGCTGGCGCTCTTGGCGAGGGCTGCGCCGGCGCGGAGGCGCACCGAGCGGCCGATAACCCAAAGGCTCACGGCGTAAGTCACGCTGTCGGCGAGGAAGTCGAGGGCGTTGGCGGCGAGCGCGGCCGACCCCTGCGCGAGACTGCCGGCCAAGACCGCGACGAAGCCGACGAGGTTGATGACGATCACGGCCACCAGCACGCGGCGATAGGCCGGCGTGGAGCCGTCAAACTTCACATCGTGTCCGCAGCAGCCGGCGGCCGGGCGGCAGGCGGTCTCGCTCGTGTCCATGAAGACTGGTCTACATCCTCTAGTCACTAGAGGATCAAGCGCCTATTTTCAGCCGATGACGCTCACTCCCGCTCCGCATCTGACCATCGGCAAGCTCTCCGCCGCGACCGGCGTGAAGGTGCCGACCATCCGCTTCTATGAGCAGGCCGGGCTCCTGCCCGAGCCGCCGCGCACCGCCAGCGACCGTCGGCTCTACGACGAACCCGCATTACGCCGGCTCGGCTTTATCCGGCACGCCCGCCAGTTGGGCTTCGACCTCGACGCTATCCGCTCGCTCCTCGACCTTGCCGATCACCCCGACCGCACCTGCAGTGACGCGAACGCCATCGCGGAACGGCATCTGGCCGATGTCACGGAGAAGATTCGGCAGTTACAGGCGCTCCAGACTGAACTTTCACGGATGACGGCCGACTGCGCCGGCGGCCGGGTTTCAGCCTGCAAGGTCATCGAAGTCCTTCAGGACCGAGACTGCCGACATTAAGCAGACCGACATTCAGGCGTTTGGTCGGGATTGGGGCGCAACCGCTATCGACGAGAGATCGGTCGCTGCGTCGATCGGAATTCCGACCGCCTTGCGCTCGGAATAGCGATCGACCAGCTGCGCGGCGTGAGGCCGGGACAGGATGGTGAAACGGACCAGCTCCTCCATCACATCGACGATGCGCTCATAGTAGGCGGACGGCTTCATTCGCCCGGCGTCGTCGAATTCCTGGAAGGCCTTGGCCACGCTCGACTGGTTGGGAATGGTGATCATCCGCATCCAGCGACCGAGCAGCCGCAGGGTGTTGACGGCGTTGAAGCTCTGCGACCCGCCGGAGACCTGCATGACGGCCAGGGTCCGGCCCTGGGTCGGGCGCACGCCGCCCATGCTCAGGGGCAGATGGTCGATCTGCAGCTTCATCAGGCCCGAGACCTGGCCGTGCCGCTCCGGACTGCACCAGACCATGCCCTCGGACCACAGGGCGTGCTGGCGCAGTTCGCGCACCGCCGGGTGGTCATCGTCGCCGGGCGACCCCGGAAGGGGCAGGTCCGACGGATCGAAGATGCGGGTTTCGCATCCCATCCACTGCAGCAGGCGGGCCGCCTCTTCGACGCAGAAGCGCGAATAGGACCGTTCGCGCAGCGATCCGTACAGGAGCAGGATCCGGGGCGGATGGTCGTGCGGCCCCAGACCGCGAGCCGGATCGGTCGACAGATAGGCCTTGTCCAGGGCCGGCAGATGACCCGGATCGGGTAGCGCTCGCAGGCGGTCGAAGGTCATCAGAGATCCTTGGTCAGATAGGCCGCCGACGCCGGGCAGAGCCCCGCGAACTCGCGGGTCCGCCGGATCGCCTCCGGCGCCGTCTGGCGGTCCGCCACCCGGTAGCCGTGCCGGGTGAAGAAGGGCTCGGCCGTCGTGGTGAGCAGATGCAGGCGGGCGCCGCCCATGTGGCCGGCGACGATCTCGGCGGCGGCGAGCACCCGGGCTCCCAGGCCGCGCGCCTTCCGGTCGGCGAGGACGACCAGGGAACGCAGCAACAGGTCGCGCCCCTCCCCTTCCAGTCCGACGTAGCCGACGACGGCGCCGTAGTGATCGGCGCTGAAGTAGCGGCCGGCGTCGGGCGCGGGCAGGCCTTCGCCCCGCAGCGCGGCGATCAGGCCGGCGTCGGTCGGCTCGATCAGATAGAGGACCACCATCACCCGGCGTCCGCCGACGGGACCGTGTCCGGGAACCAGCGCCGGCCCATCCAGAGGGCGACCGACACCAGCAGGATCAGCACCGGCACCTCCACCAGCGGGCCGATGACGGCGGCGAAGGCGACCGGCGACGCCAGGCCGAAGGCCGCGATGGCGACCGCGATGGCCAGCTCGAAATTGTTCGAGGCCGCGGTGAAGGCCAAGGCCGTGGTGCGCGGGTAGTCGGCCTCGATCAGCTTGCCCATCAGGAAGCTGACGACGAACATGACGAGGAAGTAGATCGTCAGGGGAATGGCGATGCGCAGGGCGTCGAGCGGCAGGGCCACGACCTCTCCGCCCTTGAGGCTGAACATGGCCACGATGGTGAAGAGCAGCGCGATCAGGGTGATCGGCCCGATTCGCGGCAGGAAGCGGCGCTCGTACCAGTCGGCGCCCTTGCGGGCGATCAAACTGCGGCGGGTCAGGAACCCCGCCAGGAACGGCACGCCGAGATAGACCAGCACGGCTCCGGCGATGGTCCAGACGCTGACGTCCACCACGCTGCCCTGCAGGCCGAACAACGGCGGCAGGACGGTGAGGAAGACCCAGGCGTAGAGGCTGAAGAACAGGATCTGGAAGATCGAGTTGAAGGCCACGAGACCGGCCACATACTGGTTGTCGCCGCGCGCCAGCTGGTTCCAGACCAGCACCATGGCGATGCAGCGCGCCAGGCCGATCAGGATCACGCCGGTCATGTACTCCGGCTGATCGCGCAGGAAGATCACCGCCAGGGCGAACATCAGCACCGGACCGAGAACCCAGTTCTGGATCAGGGACAGAGCCAGCACCCGCTTGTCGGCGAACACGCGCGGCAGGGCCTCGTAGCGGACCTTGGCCAGCGGCGGGTACATCATAAGGATCAGGCCGATGGCGATCGGGCTGTTGGTGGTCCCGACCGACAGGCTGTCGACCCAGGCGGGCAGGCCCGGCACCACGGTTCCGAGCAGGACGCCCAGCGCCATGGCGGCGAAGATCCATACCGTCAGCCAGCGGTCGAGGAACGACAGGCGGCGCGGCGGAGCGGCGGGCGCGTCGGTCATCTCGCCACCCGCTGGCCGTCCGCGTCGATGACGACCTCCCCGTCTTCCTTGGTGAAGGGCTTCAGGTTCTCGGCCGGCAGCAGGTCCAGCACGGCCTCCGACGGGCGGCACAGGCGGACCCCAAGGGGGCTGACCACGATCGGACGGTTGAGCAGGATCGGATGGGCCTCGATCGCATCGAGCAACTGGTCATCCGTCAGGGCGGGATTCTCGAGACCCAGTTCGGCGAAGGGCGTGCCCTTCTCCCGCAGCAGGTCGCGCAGCGGGGCGCCGGTCCGCTCCGCCAGCCAGGCGACCATGGCGCGCGACGGCGGGGTCTTGAGATACTCGACCACATGAGGCTCGATCCCGACGTGGCGGATCAGCTCTAAGGCGTTGCGAGACGTCCCGCAGGCGGGGTTGTGATAGATGACGACGTCCATGGCGTCCTCAGGGACAGCAAGGCGCGAGTTCTGCCAGAAGCGGCTCGCACAGGTCCGCCCTGCCCCCGCAGCAGTCCTTGAGCAGGAACAGGACCAAATCGCGAAGGCGGTCCAGATCGGCGCGGTAGATGATCGACCGGCTGCGACGCTCCGACTTGATCAACCCCGCCCGGGTCAGGACGCCGAGATGGGACGACAGCGTGTTGGCCGGGATGGCCAGATGGTTGGAGATGTCACCGGCCGCCAGACCGTCGGGCTCGTGGCGGACCAAAAGGCGAAACGCCTCCAGTCGCGTTGATTGCGCCAAGGCCGCAAGAGCGAGAATCGAGGTTTCGGTTTCCATATTTCTGAATTAGTAGAAATATAGAAATATTCAAGCTGCTCATCCTCACACGGGCCGCAAATCTACGGTGGAGAGGGTACGGCTAGGCCTGTAGCAACCTTTCGAGTTCGATTCCCCGCAGCAAAAGCGGAGATATCGATGGGCCAGACCACCCCGCCCCTGCGGCGCACGATCAAGAAGCCTGAACTGCACCAGATGGTGCCGCTCGCCGACAGCACCATCTGGGAGATGGAGCGCCGGGGCGAGTTTCCGAAGCGGTTCCTCCTGACGCCCCGCTGCGTGGTCTGGGACCTGGCCGAGGTCGAGGCCTGGCTCGAGCGCCGCCGCAACCAGCCGATCCACCGCGCGGCGCCGCCCGACGTCCGCCGACGCATCACCCGACCCGTCAGAACTTCGGATCGAAGCGAGGCCCCTCTCCCTCCGGCACACTGAGCACCGGCGTGAACGTCCGCCCGGCCTCCCAGGCCTCGACCGCGTCTGACCACTGCTGCGCCATGTGCCGTCGCTGCATCTCGAACTCCGCCTTGTTGTAGACGCCGCGCGACGACCGCTCCTCGTGAGCCAAGCCCTTTTCGATCCAGTCCGAGTTGAAGCCCATCTCGTGCAGCAGGGTGGAGGCTGTCCGCCGCAGGTCGTGCACCGTGAACGGCTCCAACGGCAATCCCCGCTTCTTCGCCAGTTCGGCGATGGCGGAGGTCACACGATTGAAGGTCGCCCGCGACATCGGCGCGTCCGCGTCGTAGCGGGAGGGCAGGATGTATCTGGAGTTCCCGGCGCAGGTCTTCAGGGCGATCAGGATGTCGAGCATCTGCGTCGACAGATAGACGTTGTGGGGCCGGGAGCGCTTCATCCGCGCGGCCGGGATGGACCAGACCGCGTTCTCGAAATCTACCTCCGGCCAGACGCCGTCCTGCAGTTCGCTCTTTCGCACCATGCTGAGCAGGATGAACTTCAACCCGAGCCGGATGGTCGGCAGGGTCGCCACCTCTCCGAGAAGCCCCAGCATGATGCGGATCTCGCTCGGCGACAGGCTGCGGTCTCGCGGCCGGAAGGTCGCGATCGACGCCGGCCCGACGCCGTCCGCCGGATTGTCGATCTTCTCCCCGTGCAGGATGGCCCAAGCGTAGATCTGTTTGACGATGTCGCGCACATGGATCGCCGTCGCCGGCGCGCCGCGGTCCACGATGGTCTTGCAGTGCGCCCGGATGTCGTCGGGAGTGATCTCGCTGAGCAGGCGGTTTCGCCACTGCGGCAGAACCTCGCGATTGAAGATCGATCGGCGCATGTTCCGGGTGCTGTCCGCCATGGGCGCGGTGTCCATCCAGCGCTGGGCGACATGCTCGAAGCTGCGCGCTTCCTTCAACCGGCGCTTGGCGCGCTGCTTCTCCAAGGCAGGCGACACGCCGTCCGCGATGGTCCGCTTGATCTCGAACAGACGTTCCCGCGCCTGCGACAGGCTCAAACCTCCCCGCCCGTAGCGCCCCAGGGTGAGCGTCTCTCGCCGACCGTTGAAGCGGTAGTCGTAGCGGAACGAGATCGCTCCCCCAGGCGAGATGTAGGCGTATAAGCCGTCCCTGTCGGTACTCTTGTAAGGCTTTGATTTTGGCTTCAAATTCTTCAGAGCGGCATCGGTAAGCACGGTAAAATCTCCTCGCACCGGACAGGCCCGGAAATCGGCGGTTCGAGGTCGATATTTTCTCGCCTTTTCAGCGTCTTGCTTGAGAAGAATACCGTCATCGGCTCGCCGTGGCCCAGACGGTATGAGCCGGAATCCATGGGAGCAACGGGGCGCGATACCGTCAGACAGGTCGGCATCACGAAAAAAAGACCCTCCGAAAGGCTTCGAAGGGTCTCGACAGAATTCACTTTCGCGTCAGCAACTTACAGCCCATTTCGGAAGCGTTCTCGAAAGCTCCCGAAAGGCCCGAATTATTCCCACTCGATCGTGCCGGGCGGCTTGGAGGTCACGTCGTAGACGACGCGGTTCACGCCGCGGACCTCGTTGATGATCCGGGTCGCGGTCTTGCCCAGCACGTCCCACGGGAACTGGTAGAAGTCGGCGGTCATGCCGTCGGTCGAGGAGACGGCGCGCAGGGCCAGCACCTTCTCATAGGTGCGGGCGTCGCCCATGACGCCGACGGTCTTGACCGGCAGCAGCACGGCGAAGGCCTGCCAGATGTCGTCGTACAGGCCCGCCTTGCGGATCTCTTCCAGATAGATGGCGTCCGCGTCCTGCAACGTGGCCACAGCCTCCGGCGTGATTTCACCAGGAATGCGGATGGCCAGGCCCGGTCCGGGGAACGGGTGGCGGCCGACGAAGGCCTCGCTCAGCCCCAGCTCGCGGCCCAGTGCCCGGACCTCGTCCTTGAACAGCTCGCGCAGCGGCTCGACCAGCTTCAGCTTCATATAGTCCGGCAGGCCGCCGACGTTGTGGTGGCTCTTGATGACGTGGGCCTTGCCGCTGGACGACGACACGCTCTCGATGACGTCCGGATACAGCGTCCCCTGGGCCAGGAACTCGGCGCCCTCGATCCTGGCGGACTCGCGATCGAAGATCTCAATGAAGACCCGACCGATGGTCTTGCGCTTGGTCTCCGGGTCCGACTGGCCCGCCAGCTCGCCCAGGAATTCCTTCGACGCATCAACGTGCACAAGCGGGATGTTGTAGTGTTCGCGGAAGAGGGTCGTGACCTGTTTGGCCTCGTCCTTGCGCAGCAGGCCGGTGTCCACGAACACGCAGGTCAGCTGGTCGCCGATGGCTTCGTGGATCAGCACGGCGGCGACCGAGCTGTCGACGCCGCCCGACAGGCCGCAGATCACCTTGGCGTCGCCGACCTGTTCGCGGATCTGGGCGATCTTCTCGTCGCGATAGGCCGCCATGGTCCAGTCGCCCTTCAGCCCGGCGATGCCGTGGGTGAAGTTCTTCAGCATCTGATGGCCGCGCGGGGTGTGCATCACCTCCGGGTGGAACTGCACGCCGTAGAAGCGGCGGGCCTCGTCGGCGATCACGGCATAGGGCGACCCCGACGACGAGGCGACGACGTCAAAGCCCTCGGGGATGGCGACAATCTTGTCGCCGTGGCTCATCCAGACGGTCTCTTCCTCACCGACCGGGGCCAGGCCGGCCAGCAGGGGCGAAGCCTTCTCGACGGTGATCTCGGCGCGGCCGAACTCGCGGGTGTGGCCGCCCTCGACCTTGCCGCCCAGCTGCTCGCACATCGTCATCTCGCCGTAGCAGATGCCCAGCACCGGCACGCCCGCCTCGAACACCGCCTGCGGCGCGCGAGGGCTCCCTTCCTCGTGCACGCTCTCCGGCCCGCCCGACAGGATGATGGCCGCCGGCTTGATGGCCTCCAGCGCCGCCTCGGTCTTCTGGAACGGATGGATCTCGCAATAGACGCTGGCCTCGCGCAGGCGCCGCGCGATCAGCTGGGTCACCTGACTGCCGAAGTCGACGATGAGGACTTTCTGGTGGGCGGACTGGGTCATGCGAGCGATTCCGGGGAGGGCGTGGAATGGGCGGGGTCTTGGCCGTCTGACACGGCGAATTCAAGGGCGGCGAGGCCGTCGACCTGCAGCACGGCGATCAGGCGGTCCAGCGCCGCCGCCAGGTTTTCGTCGACGTGATGCAGGGTGGAGGTCCAGTCCTCCAGCGCCTTCAGCTCGGCGCGACCGTCCGACACCCCGCGCAGGGCCACCAGAGGCAGGTCGAACGTCTGGCAGGCGCGCAGCAGGGCGAAGGTCTCCATGTCCACCATATCGGCGTCGATGGCGGCATAGGCGGCGCCCGAAACCACGTTGGCTCCGGTCGACAGGGAGGCGGTCGGCACGCCCGGGATCGGACACGGCAGGGGCATCACCGCGGGTCGGTTCAACAGGGGCGTGATCCCCTTCGGAAAGCCCAGCGGACTGGCGTCCATGTCGCGATAGGAAACCGACGAGGCCTGATAGACCGCCGCATGCTCCAGCGTCGGTGAGCCGCACGAGCCCAGCGACAGCACCAGGTCAGGCAGCCCTCCCCTCGCCTCCAGCCGCGCCAGCGCGGCGGTCAGGGCGACCGCGCCCTCGACCGGGCCGATGCCGGTCATCAGGGGCCGGATGCGGGCCTGCAGATGGGCGCCGTACTCCGCCGGGGCCGCCATGACGCAAAGGACCGACACGTCGCCGTATCGCTCCATGCGCCAGGCGCCGCTCACGAAGCGCGCTCGTAGACGGCGGCGAAGAAGCCGTCGGTGTGGGTCGAGGCCGGGGACAGCCGCAGACGATGCCCGTCCGCCTTCGCCGCGAGCGTCGCGGCGCCCTCGCTGTTCAGGCCCGCGTCCGACAGGGCCCCGGCCACCGCCACCGGCGTGAATTCCGGATGCGCCGCCTCGAAGGCCGCGATCGAGGCCTCGTTCTCGCGGCTCAGCATCGAACAGGTCACATAGACCAGCCGCCCGCCCGGCTTCACCAGCTGTGACGCCTGACCCAGGATGCGGACCTGCAGGGCGTGCAGCCGTTCGACCTCCTCGGCCGTCAGCCGCCAGGCGTCTTCCGGACGCCGCCGCCAGGTGCCCGAGCCGCTGCACGGCGCATCGACGAAGACCACGTCCACCTGACCGTTCAGGTCCTCGATCCCGCCGCCGTTCTGGCCCAGCAGACAGAGGTCCGCCGCAACGCCCGCGCGCGTCAGCCGGGGCCGGATGTTGTCCAGTCGCTTCTGCACCACGTCACAGGCGACCAGCGTGCCCTGCGCCTGCATGGCCTGAGCCAGCGCCAGGGTCTTGCCGCCCCCGCCCGCGCAATAGTCGACCACCGTCATGCCCGGCTGCGCGCCGGCCAGCCAGGAGACGATCTGGCTGCCCTCGTCCTGGATCTCGATATGACCCTGTTTGAAAGCCTCCAGCGCCTGCACGTTCGGCGGCGGCTCGCTGGGCAGGCGAAGACCGAAGGTCGAGAAGGGCGTCGGCTCCGGCTCCAGACCGGCCGCCTTCAGCTCGGCCTCGACCTCGGCCGTCGTGGCCAGCAGGCCGTTGACCCGCAGGTCGATCGGCGCGCGCGGCGCCATCAGCTCCCGCGCCTCCTCGGCCCAGCGGTCGCCGTAGGTCGCCTTGAAATCCTCGACCGCGAACTCGGGCAGGCCCGAGGCCACCCAGCCGGGAAGCTCGCCTTCACCGGCGGCGGTCAGGCGCGAGCGCTCCTGCTTGGACAGCGGACGCGGGCCGTAGCCGTCGCCCGAGTGCAGAACCTCGATCTCCTCCAGCGGCAGGCCGTCGATCAGGCTCAGCGAGCCGATCACCAGCGCCCGCCCGTCCTCGCGTCCGCCCATGGCCCAGACCAGGCGCCCACGGGCGCGCAGCACCTTGTAGACGCGGTCGGCGATGGCCCGGCGGTCCTTGGACCCGGCGTAGCGGTTGGCTGCCCCCCAGGTCTTCAGCACGGCTTCGGCGGGCTGACGCCCCTGGGCGATGCTGTCCAGGATGGAGGCGGCGGCGGCGAGGCGGGCGGCTGGGGTCAAGTCAGGTCTTTCAAACGAACAAAGCGGCGATGACCATCAACAGCCCGGCGGTGGCGATCAGCCAGACCAGCGAACGGACGACGGGCACGCCGAAGGCGTAGAGCGGGACGTAGATCACCCGCCCGAAGAAATAGAGATGCGTGCCCAGGAAGGTCAGGGTTCCCCCGTCCTTCCCGGTCACATGGGCCATGAGCACCGCGCCGATGAACAGCGGCAGGGTCTCGAACAGATTGGCCTGCGCCCGCATAAGGCGTCCGGCCAGCTTGCCCGGCGGCGGGTTTTCCCCGTCGCGCGGACCGGCGTTCCACCTGGCGCCCAGTTCGGCGGTGCGCGCGATGCCCGCCGCGCCGATCTGGATCACCGCGAGGATGAGGGTGAAAGCCAACAGAATGAATTCAGGCGTCATATCCATGGCTTGCCCTCCCCGGTTCAGCCCTGACGATAGTTCGGAGCCTCGCGCGTGATCATCACGTCATGGACGTGGCTCTCACGAAGGCCGGCGCCGGTGATGCGCACGAACCGGGCCCGCTCCTGGAAGTCCGGAATGGTCCCGGCGCCCACATAGCCCATCGAGGCGCGCAGGCCCCCGACCAGCTGGTGCAGGACGGGGCTGATCGGCCCCTTGTAGGGGGTCTGGCCCTCGATGCCCTCGGGCACCAGCTTCTCGGATGACACTTCCTTCTGGAAGTAGCGGTCCGCCGAGCCCGCGCCCATGGCGCCGACCGAGCCCATGCCGCGGTACGACTTGTAGCTCCGGCCCTGGTACAGGAAGACCTCGCCGGGGCTCTCGTCGGTACCGGCGAACATCGAGCCCATCATGGCCACGTTGGCGCCGGCCGCGATGGCCTTGGCCAGATCGCCCGAATATTTGATGCCGCCGTCGGCGATGACCGAGGCGCCGGTGCCCCTGGCCGCGCGCGCCGAGTCCATCACGGCGGTGAGCTGGGGCACGCCCACGCCCGCGACGATGCGGGTGGTGCAGATGGAGCCCGGGCCGATACCGACCTTCACCGCATCGGCGCCCGCGTCGATCAGGGCGCGGGTGGCGTCATAGGTGGCGACGTTGCCGGCGATGATCTGCAGGCGGTTGTTCTCGCGCTTGATGCGTTCGACCACGGCGGCGACCGAAGCCGAATGGCCGTGGGCGGTGTCGATGACCACCACGTCGCACCCGGCGTCCGCCAGCGCCATCGCCCGTTCGAAACCGGAGTCGCCGACCGTCGAGGCCGCGCCGACCAGCAGGCGGCCCTGCTCGTCCTTGGCGGCGTTCGGGAAGGCCTGGGCCTTCTCGATGTCCTTCATGGTGATCAGGCCCACGGCCCGATAGTCCTCGTCGACGACGATGACCCGTTCGATCTTGCGGGTCCGCAGCAGTTCGCGGGCCTCTTCACGGCTGGCGCCCTCGCGCACCGTGATCAGGTCGCCGGTGGTCATCAGGGCCGCGGCCTTGACGTTGAGATCGCTCTCGAACCGCATGTCGCGGTTGGTCAGCATCCCGACCAGCTTGCCCGTCTTCGGGTCGACGACCGGGAAGCCGGTGATCTTCTTGCGCTCGACGATCTGGCGAACCTCGCCCAGCGTCGTCTCGGGGCCGACGGTCACCGGATTGACCACCATGCCGCTTTCATAGCGCTTCACGGCGCGGACCTGGTCGGCCTGCTCCTCGATGGTCATGTTCCGGTGCAGCACGCCCAGACCGCCGGCCTGCGCCATGGCGATGGCCAGACGGCTTTCGGTCACCGTGTCCATCGCGGACGACAGCAGCGGGATGTTCAGTTTGATGTCGCGGGTCAGCTGGGTCGAGACATCGACCATCGCCGGCATGAACTCGGACGGGCCGGGTTCGAGCAAAACATCATCGAAGGTGAAGCCTTCGCGTATCTCCATGAGGAGTCTCCGTTTTGCGGGCCGCGTATAACCGCAGCCGGGCCGGAACCGCAAGGCCCCCGGGCGAGCTATTGGAGCGATAAGAAAAATTGCCTTGCGTCGCGGGGCTCATCACCCAATCTGGCGAGAATGGTTCGCATCCTGCTCACCACGGCCCGCCGGCTGGCGCTCAAGATCGCCAGCTACGGCGTGATGCACCTGGTGGTCGCCATCCTGGTGGCCTTCGCGATCACGCGCGACTGGCGGCTGGCCCTGGCGGTCGGGGTGGTCGAGCCCTTCTTCCAGACCATCGCCTATTCGATCCACGACCGGGTCTGGCACCGCATCGAGCGGCGCCGGATGCTGTCGGGCGTCGAGGAGGCGTCCGAGGCCTTCACCGCCCGTCTGGGCGTCATGGACCCGGCCGAGCAGACCCGCGCCCACGGCGGGCACGGGCATGGGCACGGGCACCACGGCCACAGCCACGCCCTGCCCCGCTCGCTGAAGCAGATCGCGCTCAAGTCCGTCACCTACGGCCTGATGCATTTCACCGTGGCCGTGCTGGTCGCCTTCGCCCTGACCCGGAACATCGGCCTGGCCCTGACCATCGGCCTGCTGGAGCCGCTGGTGCAGACGGTCTTCTTCACCATCCACGACCGCGTCTGGACCGGCATCGAGGCCCGCAAGGCCCGCCGCGCGGCGGAGAAGCTGGCCTCGGCCTAGCGCCTGATCTCGCCCTGGCGCTTGTTCAGCGCCACCAGGAACACCTCGGCGCTGTCCTTGCGGCTCGATTCCGGCTTCACGTATTTCACCGTCTCGAACTCCTCGCGCAGACGCGCCAGCACGCCGCCGGCGTCGCCGCCCTGGAAATTCTTGGACACGAAGGCCCCGCCCGGCCGCAGGGTGCGGATGGCGAAGTCCGCCGCGATCTCGATCAGGGCGATGATCTTCAGGTGGTCCGTCTTCCGGTGCCCCACCGTATTGTGCGCCATGTCCGACAGCACCAGATCCGGCGGCCCGCCCAGCAACTCCATCATCTGCTGATCGACGCCAGGATGGGTGAAGTCCGCCTGGATCAGCTCGGCGCCCGGCACCGGCTCGATCGGCAGCAGGTCCACGCCCACCACGGCCTTGGCCCCGCGCTTCAGCGCCACCTGCACCCAGCCGCCCGGCGCCGCGCCCAGGTCGATCACCCGGCTGCCCGGCTTGATCAGGCGGAAACGGTCGTCGATCTCGATCAGCTTGAAGGCCGCGCGCGAGCGCCAGCCCTCGGCCCGCGCCTTCTCGGACCATTTGTCCGACAGCTGCCGCTTGATCCACTGCTGGCTGGACATCGACTTGGTGTCCGCCGTCTTCATCTTGGTGCCCATGCCGCGCCCTGCGGCGGTCCCGCCCGAGGGCGGACGCACCATCCGGCGGCGTTCAGGGGGCTTTTCGTCTTCGCTCATCACACCCACATAGCCGCGACCGCGTTTGCGGGCTATGACCCCGCGATATTTCAAAGGAGCGCGCCGATGGCCGAAACCCTCACCCTGACTCTCGACAACGGCGACGGCGCCGGCGGCGACGTCGTCATCAAGCTGCGCCCGGACCTGGCGCCGAACCACGTCAAGCAGATCACCGACCTGGCGTCGGAAGGCTTCTACGACGGCGTCGTCTTCCACCGCGTGATCCCGGGCTTCATGGCCCAGGGCGGCGATCCGACCGGCACCGGCACCGGCGGCTCCAAGAAGCCGAACATCAAGCAGGAGTTCTCGGCCGAGCCCCACACCCGCGGCGCCGTGTCGATGGCCCGCACCTCGGACCCGAACTCGGCCAACAGCCAGTTCTTCATCGTCTTCGACGACGCCACCTTCCTCGACCGCCAGTACACCGTCTGGGGCAACGTCATTGAAGGCATGGAACACGTCGACGCCCTGCCGAAGGGCGAGCCGCCCCGCGCTCCGGGCAAGATCGTCAAGGCCACGGTGGCCTGATCATGATCTCCGGTGCGGTTCGTGAGGCGCTGATCGCGCGCTACAGCGAACCGCACCGGCGCTATCACGCGATGGCGCATATCGAGGACTGTCTGACGCAGGTCCGGGCCTCGACCGACCTGACCGCCGACCAGCGTGACCTGCTGGAGACCGCGATCTGGTTCCACGACGCGATCTACGACCCCGCCCGCAATGACAACGAAGCCGCCAGCGCCCGTCTGGCGCGCGAGCATCTGTCCGCCGAGGGCGTCGATCCGGCCTTCATCGCCGAGGTCGAGCGGCTGATCCTGCTGACCGCCGGCCATTCGGTCAGCGACGGCGACGCCCTCGGCGCCCGCCTCGTCTCCATCGACCTGTCGATCCTCGGCGCCGCGCCCGACCGCTACGACGCCTACGCCCGCGCCATCCGCGAGGAATACGCCCACGTGCCCGAGCCCTTCTACCGGGCGGGCCGCGCGGCCATCATGGGCCGGTTTCTGGAAAGCCCGGCGCTCTACGCCGATCCGGTCTGGGCGGAGCGGTACGAAACACAGGCCCGCGCCAACATCGCGCGCGAGATCGCCGACCTGACCGCCTGAGCCGCCAAAAAAAAGGCCGCCCCTTCGGACGGCCCCTTCTCTACTCGATCTCCACGACCTCGACCCGCGGTCCATTCAGGACCAGGGCGATCTCGCCGCGTTTCAGCTTCAGCGCGTCCTCGCCGAACAGCTGGCGGCGCCAGCCCTTCAGGGCGTCGACGTCGGCGTCGTCGCTCAGGGCGATCTTCTCCAGGTCGGCGACATTGGCGATCAGCTTGGTGGCCACGCCGGCGTTGTCGCTCTTGGCCTTCAGCAGCACCTTCAGCAGCTCCACCACCGACGGCGGGGCCGGCTGGTTGTGCGCCGGGCGCTCCAGCTTGGGCGCATGGGCTTCCGGATCGGCCATCACGCGCTTCAGTTCGGCGATCAGCTCCAGCCCCAGCCGCGAGGCGCCGAAGCCCTTGGGCACCGACCGCATGCGGTTGAAGGCGTCCGGGTCCAGCGGCGCCTGGGCGGCGATCTCGTCGATGGCCTCGTCCTTCAGGATCCGGCCGCGCGGCTGGTCGCGCTCCTGCGCCGCGCGCTCGCGCCAGACGGCGGCGGCGACGAAGGGGGCCAGGTATTTGGCCGAGAACTTCTTCGGCTTCAGGCGACGCCAGGCCTTGGCCGGGTCGGTGTCGTACAGGGCCGGGTCGGTCAGGTCGCCCATCTCGGCCATCACCCAGTCCAGACGGCCGTCCTTCTGCAGCCGGTCGCGCAGCTTGGGATACAGGGCCGCCAGATGGGTCACGTCGCCCAGGGCGTAGGTCAGCTGGGCGTCCGACAGCGGGCGGCGGGCCCAGTCGGTGAAGCGGCTGCCCTTGTCGACCTCCTGCCGCAGCATCTGGCGCACCAGCGACTCATAGGAGACCTGATCGCCGAAGCCGGCGGCCATGGCGGCCACCTGGGTGTCGAACATCGGCCGGGGCATGGCGCCCAGCTTGGCGAAGATCTCCACGTCCTGACGGGCGGCGTGGAAGACCTTCAGAATCGATTCGTCCCGCAGCAGCGCCAGGAAGGGCTCCAGATCGAGGCCCTCGGCCAGCGGATCGATGATCGCGGCGTCGGTCGGCGAAGCCGCCTGGATCAGGCACAGCTTGGGCCAGTACGTCGTCTCCCGCATGAATTCGGTGTCGACGGTGATGAAGGGCTCATGGGCCAGTCGCGCGCAAAAATCTTGCAGCGCCTCGGTGGTGGTGATCGGCGTCATTGGGATGCTATAGCCCCGCGCGACGCGGTTGTGGCAAGAGCCGCGACATATTTCCGCCCACTGATTCAGGCCCGTGACCGATGAGCGACACCTCCGACAGCCTCAAGAACGGCCTGACCTACGCGGATGCGGGCGTCGATATCGACGCCGGCGAGATGCTGGTCGAGCATATCAAGCCGCTGGCGAAGTCGACCGCGCGCCCCGGCTCGGAACCCTCGCTGGGCGGCTTCGGCGCCCTGTTCGACCTCAAGGCCGCCGGTTTTGAAGACCCGTTGATCGTCACCACCACGGACGGCGTCGGCACCAAGCTGAAGATCGCCATCGAAACCGGCCGCCATGACGGCGTCGGCGTCGACCTGGTCGCCATGTGCGTCAACGACCTGCTGGCCCAGGGCGCCGAGCCCCTGCTGTTCCTCGACTACTACGCCACCGGCAAGCTCGAGATCGACGCCGCCCGTCGCGTCGTCGCCGGCATCGCCGAGGGTTGCCGGCAGGCCGGCGCGGCCCTCGTCGGCGGCGAGACCGCCGAAATGCCCGGCATGTACAGCGGCGGCGACTACGACCTGGCGGGCTTCAGCCTCGGCGCGGTCGAGCGCGGCCACGCCCTGCCGTATCTGGACCGCCAGCAGGCGGGCGACATCATCATCGGCATCGGCTCGTCGGGGCCGCACTCCAACGGCTATTCGCTGATCCGCAAGGTGGTCGAGAAGTCCGGCCTGTCGTGGGCCGACGACGCCCCCTTCGCCAAGGACCGCTCGCTGGCCCAGGCCCTGATGGAGCCGACCCGCATCTATGTGAAGCCGGTGCTGCCGCTGATGAAGGCCGGTCTGGTCAAGGGCGCCGCCCACATCACCGGCGGCGGCCTGATCGAGAACCCGCCGCGCTGCATCGCCGACGGTCTGCAGGCGGCGTTCGACTGGGACGCCTGGCCGATGCCGCACGTCTTCCAGTGGCTGGGCGAGGTCGGCGGGATTTCGGACCATGAACTGCGCCGCACCTTCAACTGCGGCGTCGGCTTCATCCTGATCGTCGCGCCGGAAAACGCCGAGCCGGTGCTGGCCGCCCTGCTGAACGCGGGCGAGGTCGCCTTCGTCTGCGGCCAGCTCGAAGCCGCCTGATCCCGGTCGCGCGGGGACCTCAGCCCCCGGCGGCCTCCAGGCTCGAATAGGTCACGCGCACCACGGTCGCCCGCCCTTCCGCCTGCCGGACCGAGACGGTCACCCCGGCTTTCGTCCAGATCATCCGGTTGGGCGCCGCCACCGGTTCGAGGACAAAGCCGTTCTGCTCCAGCGGACGACGGACCGCGCCGCGCGCCGAGGCGAAATCGATCGTCCGCGCCTGCAGGGTGCAGGCGCGCCTCACCTCGCCGTCGTCCTCGCCCTCGTCGTCCGTCAGTTCCAGCAGGTATTTCGGGGCCGCCTCGCCGGACGCCATCTCCGTGACCGTCCCGTCCTGGCTGACGACGGAGAAGCCGATGAACTCGGCCGGCGTCAGGTCCCGGTCGCCGCCGACGAAGGGCAGGCAGACGTTCACCAGCACATCCCGCGTCGTGTCGTCCGCCTGCATCGGCGGGGTGAACAGGGCGGCGGCGAACAGCACGGCGAACATGGATTGAACTCCCCTCGAAACAGTCGGCGCCACTGTTTCCGACCGGAGGTCGCCGCGCAAGCGCCTCCGCGCGCCGTTGACCCGACCGGGCGCGGGCGGCAATGGTCCCCCTCCTCCCGAGGCCGAGTCGATGACCGCATCCCCGCCCCGTCGTGTCCGCGTCGCCGTGCTGATTTCCGGCGCCGGCTCCAACATGGCCGCCCTTATCGACGCCGCCCAGAAGCCGGGCGCGCCGTTCGAGATCGCGCTCGTGCTGTCCAACCGTCCGACCGCGGGCGGCCTCGCCGTCGCCGAGGCCCGGGGCGTCCCCACCGTCGTGGTCAATCACCGTCTCTACGGCGAGGACCGCGAGGCGCATGAGCGGGCCATCGACGCCATCCTGATGGAGCATGCGATCGATGTGGTCGCCCTGGCCGGCTACATGCGGCTGCTGACGCCCTTCCTGGTGCGGCTGTGGGCGGCGCGGATGATCAACATCCATCCCAGCCTGCTGCCGAAATATCCGGGGCTCGACACCCACGCCCGCGCCATCGAGGCGGGCGACGCGGAGGCCGGCTGCACCGTCCACCTGGTCACCGAAGGGGTCGATGAGGGCCCCATCCTTGATCAGGAGAACGTCCCGGTCCTGCCCATGGACACGCCGGAGAGTCTCGCCCAGCGGGTCCTGGTCGCCGAGCACAAGCTCTATCCGCGCGCCCTCACCGCCTTCTGCCGGGCCCTGCATTAGAATTTTGTAATCCGCGACATTTCGGCGCGACACCGGAGGGGGTTGGAGTCAGGCTGCCGCCGGACTTCGAAAGGCCCTCCAATGCCCAGACTTCGCCTTCTCTGCTGCGTCGCCGGCGCCGCGCTTTCCCTCACCGGCGGCGCCCACGCCCAGACCCCTCCCGGGACCCCGGCCGCCGCCCACGATCCTCACCCCGCCATCGGCGCCTGGGGCTTCGACCTCGACGGCATGGACACCGACGTCCTGCCCGGGAACGACTTCAACCGCTACGCCAGCGGCCGCTATCTGCGGAACACCCCGATCCCGGGCGACAAGACGTCCTACGGCGCCTTCGACATGCTGTACGACAACGCCCAGACCGCCCTGCGGGGTCTGATCGAACAGAGCGCCGCCAGTCCCTCCACGCCCGAAGCGCGCCAGGTCGGAGCCCTCTACGCCAGCTTCATGGATGAGGCGACGGTGAACCAGCTGGGCGCGGCCCCGCTTCGCGCCGACCTGGCCGCCGTCCGCGCCGCCGACACCCGCGAGAAGATGGCCGCCCTGATGGGGCGCAGCCAGGGCGGTTTCGGCGTCAGCCTGTTCGGCCTCTATGTGGCGGAAGACCTGAAGGATCCCGACCAGAACAGCGCCTATATCGTCCAGAGCGGCCTCGGCCTGCCGGATCGGGACTACTATCTGGAGCCCGCCTTCGCGCCCCAGCGCGCCGCCTACCTGACCTGGGTCACCCGCGCCCTCACCCTGGCCGGCTGGAGCCATCCGGAACAGTCGGCGGCCGATCTGATCGCCTTCGAGACCCGCATCGCCGAACAGCACTGGACCCAGGTCCAGAGCCGCGACATCGAGAAAGGCTATTCGCCCACGACGCTCGCCGACCTGGTCCGCAACGCCCCGGGCTTTGACTGGAACGGATGGGCCGAGGCCGCGGGCGTCCGCAACGCCCCGCGTCTGGTCCAGTCCCAGGACAGCGCCTACCCCGGCATGGCCCGCGTGTTCGCCGAAACGCCCATCGCCACCCTTCAGGCGTGGCAGGCCTTCCATGTCATCAACCAGGCGGCGCCCTATCTGTCGCAAGACTTCGTCGACGGCCGTTTCGACTTCTACGGCAAGGCCCTCAGCGGCCAGCCCGAGAACCGTCCGCGCTGGAAACGCGGCGTCTCCCTCGTCGACGGCTCGCTCGGCGAGGCGCTCGGTCGCGAATACGTCGCCCGCTACTTCCCGCCGGAGTCCCGGGCCAGCATGCAGGCCCTGGTGGACAACATTCGCGCGGCCATGACCGAGCGGCTCCGGACCCTCGACTGGATGAGCGACGCCACCCGCGAGCAGGCCCTCTACAAGATGAGCCGTTTCGGGGTGAAGATCGGCTATCCGGACCAGTGGCGCAGCTACGACGGCCTGAGCCTCGCCGCCGATGACCTGTACGGCAACGTCCAGCGCACCTCGGCCTTCGACTGGCAGTGGAACCTCGGCAAGCTGACCCGGCCGGTCGATCCCCTGGAATGGGGCATGACGCCCCAGACGGTGAACGCCTACTACAACCCGCCCCGGAACGAGATCGTCTTCCCGGCCGCCATCCTCCAGGCCCCCTTCTTCGATCCGAACGCCGATCCGGCCGTCAACTACGGCGGCATCGGCGCCGTCATCGGCCACGAGATCACCCACGGCTTCGACGATCAGGGCCGCAAGGTGGACGGCGACGGCGTGCTGCGCGACTGGTGGACCGCCGAGGACGCCGCCCGCTTCGAAGCCCGCGCGGCCAATCTCGGCGCCCAGTATTCGGCCCTGTCCCCGTTCGAGGGCGTCCACGTCAACGGCGACCTGACCATGGGCGAGAACATCGCCGATCTGGGCGGCCTTCTGCTGGCGCTCGACGCCTACCACCGCAGCCTGGAGGGCCGTCCCGCCCCGGTCATCAACGGCCTGACCGGCGACCAGCGGGTCTTCCTCGGCTGGGCCCAGGTCTGGCGTGAGAACATCCGTGATGACGCCCTGCGCCAGCAGGTCACCGTCGATCCGCACGCCCCGGGCCAGTACCGCGCCGCCGTGCCGCCCCGGAACATCGACGCCTGGTACGCCGCCTTCGGGGTCAAGCCCGGCGACGAACAGTACCTCGCCCCCGAGGCCCGCGCCCGCATCTGGTAAGGCGCGCCGCGAACAGACCGACGGCCCCGGCGAGCGATCCCCGGGGCCGTTTTCGTTTCGGCCTCCATCGGACAGCAAAACGCCCCGCATCCGTCTCCGGACACGGGGCGCTGAACTCTTCAGGCCGTCACCGGCCCCGGCGTTTAGCCGACGATCTGGTCTTCGGTGAAGAACTGGGCGATCTCGATGCCGGCGTTCTCGAGCGAGTCCGAACCGTGGACCGAGTTTTCACCGATCGACAGGGCGAATTGCTTGCGGATGGTGCCTTCGGCGGCCTGTTCCGGGTTGGTGGCGCCCATGACTTCACGGTAGGCGGCGACGGCGTTCGGGCCTTCCAGCACCTGAACGACGACCGGCTCGGCGGTCATCTGCTCGACCAGCTCGCCGTAGAACGGGCGCTCGGCGTGCACTTCGTAGAATTTCTTGGCCTGGTCGGTCGACAGCTTGACGCGGCGCTGGGCGACGATGCGCAGGCCGGCGCCTTCGATCACGGCGTTGATCGCGCCGGTCAGGTTGCGGCGGGTGGCGTCCGGCTTGATGATCGAGAAGGTACGTTCGGTCATGGGATGACTTCTGGTTTGGGAGATTGAAGGTCGCGGGCTTATAGACGCGCGCTCCCCGGTTTCCAACCGCCTCACAATTTTGCCTCTATCGCTGACCGATCGCCGGTCGTCCGGCGTCGGGGGCGCGCCCGAGTTCTGGACTATGCTGCAGATCAACCGCCTGACCCTCAACGCCTGGGGCCGTTCGTTCCTCGACGACGCCTCCGTCAGCCTGCCGCCGGGCGCCAAGGTCGGTCTGGTCGGCCGCAACGGCATCGGCAAGTCGACCCTGTTCAAGGTCATTCTGGGCGAGCTGGTCGCCGGCGGTGACGAAGTCTCCCTGCCGAAGACCGCCCGCATCGGCTCGGTCGACCAGGAGCACCCGGCCACCCCCGTTTCGGTGCTCGAGACGATTCTGGAAGCCGACGTCGAACGCCACGACCTGCTCACCCGCCTCGAAACCGCCGAGCCGGAAGAGATGGGCGAGATCTGGGGCCGTCTGATCGAGATCGACGCCGACGCCGCCCCGGCCAGGGCCTCCGAAATCCTCGTCGGCCTGGGCTTCTCCCAGGAAGACATCCACCGCCCCATGGCCCATTTCTCGGGCGGCTGGCGGATGCGCGTGGCCCTGGCCGCGGCCCTGTTCGCCGAGCCGGACATGCTGCTGCTCGACGAACCGACCAACTACCTCGATCTGGAAGGCGCCCTGTGGCTTGAGGCCCGCCTGAAGAAATACCCGGCGACGGCCCTCATCATCTCCCACGACCGCGAGATGCTGAACGAGGTCTGCACCCACATCCTGCACCTCTCGAACCGCAAGCTGGACCTCTACACCGGCAACTACGACACCTTCGAAAAGACCCGGGCCGAGAAGCTGCGCCTGATGGCGGCGACCCAGTCCAAGCAGGAGGCCGAGCGCGCGCACCTGCAGAAGTTCATCGACCGCTTCAAGGCCAAGGCCTCCAAGGCCACCCAGGCCCAATCACGGGTCAAGAAGCTGGAGAAGATGGAGCGGATCGAGCTGCCGCCCGAGGAGCGCGTCGCCCCCTTCGTCCTGCCCTCGCCCGAACGCCCCCTGCCCCCGCCCCTGATCCGGCTGGAGAAGGCCAACGTCGGCTACGAGCCGGGCAAGCCCATCCTGCGCAATCTCAACCTGCGCATGGACCTGGACGACCGCATCGGCCTGCTGGGCGTCAACGGCGCCGGCAAGTCGACCTTCGCCAAGCTCATCGCCAAGGCCCTGACGGTCGAGACCGGCGAGTTCCACCGCGACGGCAAGATGCGCGTGGGCTGGTTCCACCAGCACCAGATCGAGGCCATGGACCCGACCGACACCCCGCTGGAAATCATCCGCCGGGCCATGCCGGAGGCCTCGGAGTCCAGCCGTCGCTCGAAGCTGGCCCAGTTCGGCCTGCCCTTCCAGAAGCAGGAGACCACGGTCGCCAGCCTGTCGGGCGGCGAGCGCGCCCGCCTGCTGCTGAACCTGGTGGCGATGGAGTCGCCCCACATCCTGATCCTCGACGAACCGACCAACCACCTCGACATCGACAGCCGCCGGGCCCTGCTCGACGCGCTGAACGAGTACACCGGCGCCGTCATCCTGATCACCCACGACCGCTCGCTGATGGAGCTGGTCGCCGACCGCCTGTGGCTGGCCGCCGACGGCACGGTGACCCCCTTCGAGGGCGACATGGACGACTACGCCAAATTCGTCCTGGATCGCGCCAAACAGGCCGGGATGAAGCCGTCGCAGGTCAAGCACGAACCGGCTCAGTCCAGCGAGCCCGCCCCTCAGGCAGCGAGCGGCCGCGCCGCGAGCGATAGGGGCGCAAAGAAGAGCGGGCCCTCGCCTTCGACGCTCAGGCATGCGGTGAAGAAGGCCGAAGAGCGCATGACCCAACTCGCCGCCGAGCTCTCGCGCCTCGACGACGACCTCGCCAACGCCGCCGCCAACGATCCGAAGAAGCTCGAAGGCCTCAGCCGCTCGCGGGCGAAGACCCAGGCCGACCTCGACGCCGCCGAGGCGGCGTGGATGGAGGCCGAGGAAGCCCTCGCCGAGGCCACCGCATGACCCCGATCAGATTCAGCCGCGAGGAGATCGCCGCCATCACGGCGAAGCTGCGCCCCTACTTCCGGGACGAACTGGACGTCGAGCTGCGCGACCTCCCGGCCGAGATGCTGATCGACTTCCTCGCCCGCGAGATCGGTCCCTTCTTCTACAACCGCGCCCTCTACGACGCCCAGGCCGTGCTGAAGCAGAAGGCCGACGACCTCGCCGAGGCCGTCGCCGGGCTGGAGCGGAGCTGACGGCGGTCCTACGACTGCCCGGCCTGCATGTAGGTTTCCTCGTACGGCTGGACCACGACCCAGCCCTCGCCCTCGAACTTCATCTGGATGCTCTCGCCCGAGCCCCGGCCGACCAGCGTCTTCAGCGAGATGTCGGTGGCGATCTCCGGCGACAGGCCGCCTGACCAGGCCACGGTCGCGTTGGGGTCGGTGAAGATCGGCCCGGTCTCGCGACTGACCTTCAGGATCAGCGGGTCGTAGTGGCTGGTGATCGCCACGATGCCGCTGCCGCTCAGCTTCACATTGAACAGGCCGCCGGACATCATCCCGGCGATCCGCTTCATCATGGTGATCTGGTTGCTGACGCCCGTCTCCAGCGCCAGCACGTCGTTGCCGTTGGCGAAGATGGTCTCGTTGTCGAGCCGCAGCAGGGTGATCTTCTTGCCGGTGTCGGCCAGATAGACGCGCCCGCGCCCCTCCACCTTCATCAGCACCATGCCCTCGCCGCTGACGGCCTTCTTCAGCAGATTGCCGAGCCCCTGCTCCATCAGGCCCTGGCGGGTGAATTTCACCTGACCGGTGCGCGCCACCATCGCCCCCGCCTTGGCCCAGATCGCGCCGTCCAGCTTCACCTCCAGCAGATACTGGTTCTCCAGTTCGAAGGCGTCCGGACTGACGTCCTTCTCCCGGTAGGCGGCGATGAACTCGGCGACGGTCTTGACCGGCATGGGAACCTCAAACAGGCGTTGTGAAGGCCCTCAGGTTCGCCGACTCCGCCCCCGTCGCGCAAGCTGGGGTTCGCCGTCCGCGCCCTCTTCTTGCTTCCCCCGGATCGCGCCATACTTCCGAATCCATGCCGATCCGCCGCCTCCCCCCCGAGACCGTCAACCGCATCGCCGCGGGCGAGGTGGTCGAACGCCCGGCCAGCGCCATCAAGGAGCTGGTCGAGAATGCGCTCGACGCCGGGGCCACGCGCATCGAGATCCAGGCGGACGGCGGCGGCCTGTCGCGCATCCTCATCGCCGACGACGGCCACGGCATGGCCCCGGACCAGCTGGCCCTCTGCGTCGAGCGCCACGCCACCTCCAAGCTCGAGCCCGACGATGCGGGCGACGTCGACCTGCTGCGCATCCACACCCTGGGCTTCCGGGGCGAGGCCCTGCCCTCCATCGGCTCGGTCGCCCGCCTGACCATCACGTCCCGCCCGAAGGACGGCGGCGACGCCCACCAGATCACCGTCGAGGGCGGCGACCAGAAGGCGGTCGCCCCCGCCGGCTTCCCCGGCCCGCACGGCGCCCGCGTCGAGGTCCGCGACCTCTTCTACGCCACCCCCGCCCGCCTGAAGTTCATGAAGTCCGAGCGGGCCGAGGCCATGGCCATCTCGGAGGAGATCAAGCGCCAGGCCATGGCCCATGAGGCCGTCGCCTTCACCCTCGACCTCGACGGCCGGACCACCCTGCGCCTGCCCGCCGAACACCCCGGCGACCACGGCCGGCTGAAGCGTCTCGCCGCCCTGCTGGGCCGGGACTTCGAGGCCAACGCCCTGCTGATCGATCAGGAGCGCGACGGCGTGCGTCTGTCCGGCTATGCGGGCCTGCCCACCTACAGCCGGGGCAACGCCGCCCACCAGTTCCTGTTCGTCAACGGCCGTCCGGTGAAGGACCGCCTGCTGCAAGGCGCCCTGCGCGGCGCCTACGCCGACTTCCTCGCCCGCGACCGGCACCCGGCGGCGGTCCTCTTCCTCGACATCGACCCGCTCTATGTCGATGTGAACGTCCACCCCGCAAAAGCAGAAGTCCGCTTCCGCGACCCGGCGCTGGTGCGCGGCCTGATCGTCGGCGCCCTGCGTCACGCGCTGGCCGCCGCGGGGCACCGGGCCAGCACCACGGTGGCGGCGGATGCGCTGAGCGGGTTCCGGGCGCATGAGGGCGTGCCGGGGTTCGAGGGTCGAGGGTCGAGGGTCGAGGGATTTGGCTCACCCGCCGGCTACAGCGGCTGGCAGCAATGGGCCGCCCCCGCCACCCAGACCGCCCAGATCCTCCCCGGCCTCAACGACCGCTCGGCCCGCGTCGAGACCCTCGACACAATCTCCGGCTTCTCGCCTCGACCCTCGACCCTCGACCCTCAGCCCTTCTCCCCGCCGCACGACCCGCTGGACTACCCATTAGGCGCCGCCCGCGCCCAGTTGCACGGCACCTATATCGTCGCCCAGACCCGCGACGGCCTGGTCGTGGTCGACCAGCACGCGGCGCACGAGCGGCTCGTCTATGAGCGGATGAAGACCCAGATGGCCGAGGGCGCCGTCACCCGTCAGGCCCTGCTGGCGCCCGAGGTGGTCGAGCTCGACCCCGCCGAGGCCGACCGCATCGCCGCCCGCGCCGACGAACTGGCCGAGCTGGGCCTGATCGTGGAGGCCTTCGGCGGCGGCGCCGTCCTCGTCCGCGAGACCCCGGCCCTGCTGGGCGACACCGACGTCCAGGGCCTGATCCGCGACATCGCCGACGACCTGGCCGAACACGGCGCCGCCCTGTCGCTCAAGGAGCGCATGGCCGAGGTCTGCGGCACCATGGCCTGCCACGGGTCGGTGCGCGCCGGCCGCGTCCTCAGCGCGCCGGAGATGAACGCGTTGCTGAGGCAGATGGAAGCCACCCCGCACAGCGGCCAGTGCAACCACGGACGGCCAACCTATGTGGAGCTGAAGCTGGGGGATCTGGAGAAGCTGTTCGGGCGACGGTGAAGCCGGACAAAGGTATAACCCCTTGCGGCTGCTCAGCTGATACGGCACAGCTCGGGCGAGATTCACCTATGGGTTGGCGATGCCGTTTTCCGCAACTGTCTTCAACGTACTGATTGCCTCGCCGTCTGACGTTCCCGAGGAACGGTTGGCGATTGCCCAAAGCCTGCACGAGTGGAACTCGTTGCACTCGCAGGATCAGGGCAAAATTCTGCTTCCAGTTATGTGGGAAACGCACAGCGCTCCCGCGATGGGAGATCGCCCCCAAGCGCTTATCAATGACAGGGTTGTACGTGGATGCGACATCTTGATCGGCGCGTTCTGGACGCGGCTAGGCTCGCCGACTGGCGTTGAAGAGAGCGGTACGGTCGAGGAGATAAAATGGTTCCTGACCAACAAAAAGCCCGTTATGCTATACTACTCAAAGAAAGAAGTAGATATCGATCAGGTAGATATTGATCAATACAAAAAGCTAAAAGAATTTAAACAATCAATTAGAGATAAGGGAATTCAGGACGATTATAGAGCCGCCAATGAACTGAAAGAGAAGCTGTCCAGACATTTAACCATAGTTATGCGCGACATGTCGGTCGGACCAGTTATTGACAAAAAAATTGTTCAGGCAGCTAAAGAATCTACGCGTGAGACAGCAGGCGCGCCCGCCGCAGAGACGCCAGAGACGAGTGGAAACGAACTGCAATTGATGGAGGGCCCCATCTGGCTAGAAGACTACTCGGAAAAGGCTTTTTATGTTCGTGGTGATGCCACGGCCTTCAAGGACAAGCTCAAGGATGCGGGTGGCAAATGGATACCTGCAAAAACCGGTGCGAAGGGGTGGATGTTTTCAAAGCGCCATCTCGAGGAAGTACGCAAGATCGTTAAGGTGAAAGGCGCTCTTCAAAAGCTGACCTGAGCCCCGTAAGTCTCAGTCTTTGATGTAACTCCCAAGGAGTTCCATCCACTTCGCCAACTTTGGCATCATCTGTCGTTCGCCAAGCGCCTAAGGCTACCCGCCTTTGTCTCGACCTGAAAGTCGAATAGCTTGGGACCGGGAACCGACATACGGGCCGAGGGCCGGACAGGCGGGCCTCAACCGCGGGCCGCCCTCTCTCCCCCTCCCCTCACACCCCCCGATCCGCCAGCATCGCCAGTTCCTCATAGATCGCATCGCCCGACCGGCTCTCGGCATTCCGCCAGCTGGTGGCAGTCGCCGGGTTCACCAACGTCCCGTCGGCGGTCAGGACCAGCACATTGGGCAGGCCGGGCAGTTCCGGCAGGCCGAACCGGCGGGCGATGGCGAGGTTGTGGCCGTCGCCGGTGCGGGGCATGCCGATGTTGACGAACACCAGCTCGTATTTGCGCTCGATCAGGGCGGCGAAGCGTTCGGTCTCCAGCCGGCCGGCCAGGGCGCGGCTGTCGCTGCACCCGTCGGCGCCCATGACCGGCAGGACCCGCTTGCCGGACGCCCGGGCGCGCTCAACGCCGTTCGCCACCAGCCCCGGAACCGTTCAGACTGCACGGGTCCCTCCCGCTCCCAGGTCGCCCCATGCCCTCCGTCCTCTTCGTCTGCCTCGGCAACATCTGTCGCTCGCCGCTGGCCGAGGGCGCCCTGCGCGCCGAGGCGGCCCGGCTCCGGCTCGACCTGATCATCGACTCCGCCGGCACCGGGAACTGGCACGCCGGTGAGCCGCCCGATGAGCGGGCGCAGCGGACGGCGCTCCGGCACGGCGTCGACATCTCGGCCCTGCGCGCCCGTCAGGTGACGAAGAGCGACTTCCGCCGCTTCACCCACGTGATCGCCCTCGACCACGAGAACCTCGCCAACCTGCGCAAGCTGGCCCCGGCCGACGCCACCGCCGAACTCAGCCTGCTGCTCGACCATGTCCCCGGCCGCGAGGGTCAGGCCGTCACCGATCCCTGGTTCGGCGACGAGGCCGGGTTCGAGGCGACCTGGGACGAGGTCGAGGCGGCGGCGCGGGAACTGGCGGCGCAGCTTCGGGCCCTCTGATCGGCGGGCGTTCGGGTTTAGGGTGTCGGGTGTCGGGCGTCGGGCGTCGGGCGTCGGGCGTCGGGTGTCGGCACGCGCCAGCGCCCCGCCAATCCCCAGTCCCTACTCCCTACTGCCTAATCCCTAATCCCTCCCCGACACCCCACACCCGACACCCCCAAACCCCCACACCCTACCCCCCAAACCGCTCCACCACCCCCACGGCCTGCCCGCCGGACACGACCGAGCCTCCCGCGATCGCATAGACCGCGCCGTCCACCGACGCCGCCGCCAGTCCGTGCCGGGGCGTCTTCATGTCCGGCCCCGCCGTCCACGCATCCCGAGCCGGATCATAGATCCAGGTCTCGGCGAACACCCCGCCGCCCCCGCCGCTGCGTCCGGGCGCGAACCACTCCCCGCCGAACGCGACCAGCCTGCCGCCCGCTTCCGCCATGGCCAGTCCGCCGCCGACCTGACTGTTCTGCGCATCGGAGCGCGGGATCGGCGCCAGCGTATCCCAGCGGTCCGCCGCCGGGTCATAGCGGTCCAGCCGCCCCGTGCCCCCGCCGCTGACCGTGCGCCCGCCGGCCACCCAGATCGCCCCGTCCAGCACGGCGGCGGCGGCGCTGTTGCGCGCGACCGGGGCCGGACGGGCCGTCTCCCAGCGCCCGTCCACCCGCACCCGGTGACGGTCCGTATCGGTCTGGTCGTTCCAGCCGGCGTTGGCCTCGCCCTCCGGCGTGCGGCCGCCGATCAGGTGCAGCCGCCCGTTCATCCCCGCCCCCACCGCCTCGGCCTGCGGCGTCGGCAGGCGGGCCGCCTCGACCCAGCCGCCGTCTTTCAGCGCCCAGGCCGTGGTCGTGTTCACCCACTCGCCGGCCTCTGTCCGCGCATAGCCGCCGACGATGTTCAGTTCGCCGCCCGCGACCATGACCATCGGATGATGCCGGGCCTCCGGCAGGCGGGGCAGCTCGCTCCAGACGTCCGCCGCCGGGTCATAGGCCGCGACCCGGTCCTCGACATGCAGGGGCTGGCCCCGCCGCATCACCAGCCCGCCCGCGGTGACGATCTTCCCGTTCCACACCGCCGCATAGATCTCCTGCCCGATCCACGGCAGCGAGGCCCGGCTGGTCCAGCGTCCAACAGGCTCGGCCTGCGCGCGGGCGGCGGCGGGAACGAGGCCGAGAGCGGCCCCGGCGGCGATCAGGGTGCGGCGGTCGAGATGGGTCATGAGGTGAGACTGACACGGGTTTACGCGCCCGTCTTCCTCCCCCGCGTGGGCCGGGCTTGGGGATTGGGGCTTGGGGTGTGGGATGAGCGGAACGTGGGGCGAGCCCAACCTAATCCCTAATCCCTGACCACACCCCACACCCCACACCCCACACCCTCAAAATCGCCCCCCCGTACGTCCAATTCTGACGTACCCGCGTTCTATGTTCTCCGGATGACCTATCCCTACCGCATCCGTTCGCCCGAGATCTGGGCCCAGGCCCGCGACGACTATCTGGCCGGTCTGGACGCCGAGGCCGTCTGCCGCCGCCATGAGCTCGGTCTGTCGGCCTTCCGCCGTCGCGCCCGCAAATACGGCTGGCGGCGGCAGGATCAGCCGGGCGCGCCGCCGGACGTCCGTCAGGCCCTGATGATCTACGACGACCTGACGCCGAACGAGGAGGTCGAGACGGCGCGGCTGCGCTTCGTCCAGGCGCTGGAGCGCGGCCGGGCCATGGAGGCCATCCGCTGGCGTCGTCTGTGGCAGGAGATGAAGGCCGAAAGCGACATGATCGACGCCCTCATCTTCCCGGGCGAGGAGCCGCCGGAATACCGCCTGCATGAGGTCGATCAGCCGATGGAGGACGAATCCGACGCGGAGGTCCGCCTGCTGTCCGGCGCCGAGCCCATCCTGATCGAACCGCCCTTCGAAGACCCGGCCTTCGACGAACCGGAAGGCGAGCCGGCTCCGTCAGACCCCGCCCCACGGGAAAATGTGCACGATGTGCACTCCATTTTCGCCGGAGTGCACAATTCCGACGCGCCCCGTCCCTCGAAACGCGCCGCCCGCCGCCTCCGCGGCCGTGACGGGCGTCAACGCGGCGGTCCCTGAGCCCGGTCTCAGCCCTCTGACGCCGTCTTCACCCTCAGGAACAGCACCCGCGCCGCGCCGTAGTCGCGGGCGTCCAGCCGCTCATAGCCGGGGGTGTCGATCTCCGGCTCGTCCGAGCCGCGCTCGAACACCACGGTGGCGCCGGGCTTCAGCCAGTTGCCCTCCAGCAGTCGGGCCAGCGTCTGCTCCCCCAATCCCTTGCGGTAGGGCGGATCCAGGAAGGCGATGTCGAAGGCCTCGCCGTCCGAGCCGGGACGGACGCCCAGGTCGGTGGCGCTGCGGCGATGCACCCGCGTGCGGCCCATCAGGCCCCAGGCGTCGGCGTTCTCGCGGATGGCGCCGCGGGCCTCGTCCTCGATCTCGACGAACAGGGCGAAGGCCGCCCCCCGGCTGATGGCCTCGTAGCCCAGGGCGCCCGAGCCCGCGTAAAGGTCGATGACCCGCGCGCCGTCCAGCGGCCCGGCCCACGCTGCGTGCTCCAGCACGTTGAAGATGGCCTGACGCGCCCGGTCCGAGGTCGGACGGGTGTTCTGGCCCTCGGGGGCGGTGATGGCCCGCCCCTTCAGGCTGCCTGCGACGATCCGCATGGATCAGCCGTCCCGGCGCGGACCACGCGGACCGCCCCGCCCGGCTCCGCCGGACGGGCGCGAGCCGCCGCCCGGCTTGCCGCCGAAGCCGCCGCCCGAGGGGCGCGATCCGCCCGGCTTGGCCCCGAAACCGCCCGAGGGCCGACCGGCGCCACCAGCACGCGGCTTGTCACCGAAGGCCGGCTTGCCCGGTCCACGCGAGCCGCCGCCGCGGGTCCCTTCACGGGGCTTGTCGATGAACTGGTCCTCACGCGGCTTGAAGGCGCGCTTGGGCCGGTCGCCGCCGTCCTCGTCCCTCGGCCGGGGCGCGGTGCGCTCGCGCGGCTTGAAGGTCTTGGTGTGCTCGAACTTCGGCTTGGCCTTGGCCCAGCCTTCCTTCTTGGGCGCGCGACGGCCGGTGTCGCTCCCGCCCTCGGTCGCGGCGGCCTCGGCGGCGCGGACGCGGTTGGGCTTGCGCGACGGATCCGACATGGCCGAGCCCGAAGCCCCCTTCACGATCGGCGCCGAGGTGCGGCGGCCGGGGATCGGCGCGGGAGTGGCGACCGTGTTGCCGGTCGGCAGGTTCTCGGGCCGGATGTGCTCGCCCAGCAGCTCGCGGATCACCCGCGGTCCGACCTCCTCGACCGAGCCCACCGGCAGGGTGCCCAGCTGGAACGGGCCATAGGCCAGACGGATCAGGCGGTTCACGGTCAGGCCGAGGTGCTCCAGCACCTTGCGGACCTCGCGGTTCTTGCCCTCGGTGATTGAGACGCTGATCCACAGGTTGGCCGACGACTTCTCGCCCTCGGCCTTCTCCTTGGCCTTGTCGAGGGTCGCCTCGATCGGGCCGTAGCGGATGCCGTCGACGGTGACGCCGTCCTTCAGGGTGTCCAGCTGCGCCTGGGTCACCCGGCCCCGGGCCCGGGCCCGGTACTGGCGGACCAGCTCGGTCTGCGGCAGCTCCAGCGCGCGGCTCAGCTCGCCGTCGTTGGTCAGGATCAGCAGGCCCTCGGTGTTGAGGTCGAGGCGGCCGACCGAGATCACCCGCGGCAGGCTGCTCGGCAGGGCGTCGAAGACCGTCGGCCGACCCTGCGGGTCGCCGTGCGAGGTCACCAGCCCGGCGGGCTTGTGATAGCGCCACACGCGGGTGGCCTGGGCCGCCCCGATGGGCTTGCCGTTGACGGTGATCACGTCGTCGCGGGTCACCAGGGTCGCCGGGGTGTCCAGGATCTTGCCGTTGACGGCCACCTGGCCCAGGCCGATCAGGCGCTCGACCTCGCGACGCGAGGCGATGCCCGCCCGGGCCATGGCCTTGGCGATGCGCTCGGTGCGCTTGGGGGCCTCGTCGGCGGCGGGTTTGCCGCCCTTCGGCGGTCCCTTCGGGCCGGGCTTGCCGCCCTTGGCGGCGAAGGGTTTGCGGGGGCCGTCGCGGTCGCCGTCTTGACGCGGGCGCGGCTTCTTGTCGTTGTCTCGGGGATGGAAGGCCATGATGAGCGGTTCATGCGCATGGCCTTGGCCTGCGCGCAAGCGGCGGCGGACGTCGGAGAGACTCCGGTCGGCTGCGTGATTGTCGACGAGACCACCGGCGAGGTGGTCGCCGAAGGCCGCAACGGCCCTATCGGCGCCTACGACCCGACCGCCCACGCCGAGATCGTCGCCCTGCGCGCGGCGGCTCAAAAGCTGGGCAATTACAGGCTCACAGGGCTGACCCTGTATGTGACGCTGGAGCCCTGCGCCATGTGCGCCGGGGCCATCAGCCACGCCCGGATCGGCCGCGTGGTCTGGGGCGCGGACGATCCCAAGGGCGGCGCCGTCGCCCACGGCCCCCGCTTCTTCGACCAGCCCACCTGCCACTGGTGCCCACAGGCCGAGGGCGGGGTTCTGGCTGCCGAGGGCGGCGACATGCTCCGCGCCTTCTTCCGCGCCCGCCGCAAGGGAACGGCGACCGGCGCGGCGCGTTGATGCGCCGGCTCCTGTAACGGCAAGGCTTGCTCCGCATGAAGAGACTTCTGGTCCCGGCCCTCGCCGTGCTTTCGCTGGCCGCCTGCGGTCGCCAGCCGGCCCAGGCCCCGACCGACGGTGATTCGGTGCGCGAGCGCGCCGAGGCGGCCCAGACCGCCCGCCGCCGCACCGGCGCCGAGGTGCAGGACCGCGCCCTCAACCGGGTCATCCGCACCGTCTATCTGTGCAACGACGGCCAGCGCCTGACCGTCGACTTCGACAACCCCCGTCAGATGGCCACGGTCCGCAACTCCGAAGGCGGGGCCGTCGACCTGTTCCAGGAACGGTCCGCCGACGGCATCTGGTACCGGGCCTCGGGCCATGATCTGCGCGGCAAGGGCTCGATGGCGACCTGGAGCGCCGACGGGCTTGAGCCCACCACCTGCCGCGCGGTGGACTAGGCGGGAACCTCCGTCCTAGGTCGCGCCCTCGGCCTTCAGGAAGGCGGTCAGTCCCGCGGGGTCCACGTTCTTGTCCGTGAAGGCGTCGCCGATGGCGCGGGCCAGGATCAGCGTCAGGCGGCCGCCCTCGGCCTTCTTGTCCCCCGCCATGCGCCGGATCAGGGCCTCCGCCCCGAACTGGCCCACCTCGGCCAGACTCACCGGCAGACCGGCGGCAGCCGTCACCGCCTCGACCCGGTCCGCGTCCGCCTGCGGGCACAGCCCCTGCGCGGCCGAATAGCGGAAGGCCATGGCGCAGCCCAGCGCCACCGCCTCGCCGTGGGTCAGGCTGTCCTCGTCGAAGCCCAGCTCGGCCTCGATGGCGTGGCCGAAGGTGTGGCCGAGGTTCAGCAGCGCGCGCTTGCCCGCCTCCTTCTCGTCCTCGCCCACCACCGCGCTCTTGATCTCGACCGAGCGGACCACCGCCCGCTGCAGCGCCGCCGGATCGCCCTTGGCGCCGCTCGCGCCCTCCCCCGCCAGCCAGTCGAAGAAGGCCGCGTCGCAGATCAGGCCGTGCTTCAGCACCTCGGCCCAGCCCGAACGCAGCTGGCGCTCCGGCAGGGTGGCCAGCACATCGATGTCGGCCAGCACCAGCCGGGGCTGGTGGAAGGCGCCGACAAGGTTCTTGCCGCGCGGGGTGTCGATGGCCGTCTTGCCGCCCACCGAGCTGTCCACCTGCGCCAGCAGGGTCGTCGGGACCTGCACGAAGTCGATGCCGCGCATGTAGAGGGCCGCCGCCAGACCGGCCAGGTCCCCGACCACGCCCCCGCCCAGGGCCACGACGATGTCGCTGCGGTCCAGCCCGAAGGCCAGCATCCGGTCCAGCACCCGCTCCAGCTCGGCGAAGGATTTGGAGCCTTCCCCGGCAGGGACGGTCAGCAGACGGGCGCGCACGCCCGCGTCCTCCAGCGCCTTCAGCGCGGCGGGTCCATGCAGGGTGGCCACGGTCTCGTCCGTGATGACGACCGTGCGGCCCCTGGCCAGCGGGGCGACCCGCGCGCCGAGCTCGGTCAGCAGTCCCCGCCCCGCCACGACGTCGTAGGGGCGGAAGTCTCCACCGGTGACCGGAACCGTCGTCGTCACGCCTTGATCTCCATCGCCCCGTGGGCGTCCAGCGCCCGCACGATCGCCTCCACCGCTTCCGCGTGAGCGCCGCCGGCCACATCCACTGTCACGTCCGCCTGCCCGTAGACCGGATAGCGGGCCTCGGCGAGAGTGCGGAGCGTCTCGAGCGGGTCCTTGCCCCGCAGCAGGGGGCGGGTGTCGCGCCGCTGGACCCGCTGGGCGATCACCTCCAGATCGGCCCGCATCCAGACCGTCACGGCGCGGGCCTTCATCAGCGCCCGGGTCTCGAGGTTCAGCATCGCGCCGCCGCCGGTGGCCAGCACCAGTCGGGGCCCTTCCAGCAGGCGGCGCATGACCCGCGCCTCGCCGGCCCTGAACTCGCCCTCGCCCATGCTGGCGAAGATCTCGGATACGGTCATCCCGGCCGCCGCCTCGATCTCATCGTCCCCGTCGGCGAAGGGCAGCCCCAACCGTTTGGCCAGACGCCGACCGACCGTCGATTTCCCCACGCCCATCAGCCCGACCAGCGCTATGGTGCGCTGATGCACGGGAATCGCCTCAGCGCCGGTCATCGCACGCCTCGCACCAGCGGGCGGCGGATGAACGACGGAACGGGGGAGCGCAGGCACGTCATGATCCCCTACACCTCTACACGAAGCCGCGCCGTGGCGAAGGGGGCGTGTTGAGCAGCCCCCAGATCGAGGCCTTCCTGGAGATGATGGCGGTGGAACGGGACGCCTCGCCCCATACCCTGTCCGCCTACGCCCGGGACCTTGCCGACGCCGAGGGCGGGGTGAACGGCGGCCTGATGCAGGCGGACGAGACGGCGGTCGAGACCTGGTACGCGGGGCTGGCGGCGCGCGGTCTGTCTCCCGCCACCCAGTCCCGGCGGCGCGCCGCCGTGCGTCAGTTCTACCGTTTCGCCCTCGGAGAGGGCTGGCGGCAGGATGACCCTTCGCGCCGCCTCGACGCCCCAAAACAGGGCCGCACCCTGCCAAACACCCTGACCCGGGACGAGATCGAGGCCCTGCTGGAGGCCGCTGCCGCCCGTGACGGCGCGGCGGGCGTTCGAATGGTCGCGCTGGTCGAGCTGGCCTATGCCTCGGGCCTGCGCGTATCGGAGCTGCTGGCCCTCAAGGTCGAGGCCGTCAGGCGCGATCCCGCCTGGCTGATCGTGCGCGGCAAGGGCGGCAAGGAACGGCTGGCCCCGCTGAACGCCTCGGCCCGCGAGGCGGTGAAGGTCTGGCTCGAAGTCCGCGACGCGGCGCGCAAGCCGGAGACGCCCGACAGCCCGTGGCTCTTCCCTTCCCCCGTCGGCAAGGCGGCCCTGACGCCCCGCCGTTTCGCCCAGATGCTGGATCAGGCGGCCATCGACGCCGGGATCGACCCGTCGCGGGTCAGCCCCCACGTCCTGCGCCACGCTTTCGCGACCCACCTGCTGGAGGGCGGCGCCGACCTGCGCATCGTCCAGACCCTGCTGGGCCACGCGGACATCTCGACCACCCAGATCTACACCCACGTCGCCACCGACCGGCTCAGCCGGATGGTGCAGGAGAAGCATCCCTTGGCGAGGGACGAATGAATACCGCGCGCACGGACTATCTGGTGGCGGTCACGCTCTTCTGGATCGGCTTGCTGACCTACACCTGGGTCCCGGCCTTCAAGGTCGTGCTCGGCTTCTGGTACTTTCCCGGATGGGTCGCCATCTCCCTGATCGGCGCTGCGTCAAGTATCGTCTTCCGCTGCCCCGCCTGCGATCTGCCGGTCGCCAAACAGCGGATCGAGTTCAACGGCCGGACTTTCTACAGCTACAGTTTCTGGCCCCCTCGACGATGCGCCCGTTGTGACGAGCCACTGGATGACTGAACTCCGCTTGCCCCCCGGCGTTGACCTGACTAGGTTCCGCCGCCTTCCGATGCGCCACGCGGCGCGCCAGTTCCGGATGCCTTGATGGCCACGCACTACCTCGAATTCGAAAAGCCGATCGCCGATCTGGAGGCGAAGATCGAGGAGCTCTCGCTGCTCGCCTCGACCGCGGGCTCGTTCGAGTCGGAAATCGACGGCCTGCAGAAGAAGGCGGATCAGCTCCGCAAGAAGATCTACGGCGGCCTCGACCCGTGGATGAAGACCCAGGTCGCCCGCCACCCGCAGCGCCCGCATTTCGTCGACTATGTCGAAGGGCTGTTCACGGACTTCGTCGAACTGAAGGGCGACCGCCAGTTCGGCGACGACCAGGCCATCCTCGGCGGTCTCGCCCGCCTGCGCGGCCGTCCTGTCGTGGTCATGGGCCATGAGAAGGGCCATGACACCCAGACCCGCCTGACCCACAATTTCGGCATGGCCCGCCCGGAAGGCTACCGCAAGGCGGTGCGCCTGATGGACCTGGCCGAGCAGTACGGCCTGCCCGTCCTGTCCTTCGTCGACACCGCCGGCGCCTATCCGGGACTGGGCGCGGAAGAGCGCGGCCAGGCCGAGGCCATCGCCCGCTCGACCGAGCGCGGCCTGACTCTGGGCGTACCGTCGATCGCGACCATCACCGGCGAGGGCGGCTCGGGCGGCGCCATCGCCATCGCCGCCGCCAGCCGCGTGCTGATGCTGGAGCATTCGATCTACTCGGTCATCTCGCCGGAAGGCGCCGCCGGCATCCTGTGGCGCGACGGCAGCCGGGCGAAGGACGCCGCCATGGCCATGAAGATCACCGGCCCCGATCTGGTCGAGCTGAAGATCGTGGACCGGATCATCGGCGAGCCGCTGGGCGGCGCCCACACCGACCGCGACGCGGCGATCCGGGCCGTCGGCGACGTGCTGGTCGAGGAGCTGGACGCCATGGCCGGCCTCTCGCCCGATCAGCTGCGCAAGGCGCGCGCGGACCGCTTCTATGCGATCGGTCGCCTCGGCTAGGTTGACAGCGTTAACCTCCTGATCATCGACGAATGACAAGCATTCCGCGCGCGGCGACCTCAGGTCAGACCGCAGCGTGTGGAGTGGGGCATGGCTCTGGGGCTGGACAGCCTGCGCGAAAGCGCGGTGATCAATCTGACCGGCGCCGTGACCATGGTGGTCGACGACTCCCCCTTCGGTCTGGACATCACCGCCAGCGCCCTGCTCGGTTTCGGCATCAAGACCCGATACGCCTGCAGCAGCGCCGTCCACGCCATGGAGATCCTCAAGGACCATTCGGTGGACCTGCTGGTGGTCGACACCGAGATGCCCGAAATGGACGGTTATCAGCTGGTGCGCTGGCTGCGCCGTTCGGGGCTGGACCCCAACGCCTTCGCTCCGGTCATCATGACCGCCAGCCATATCCGCCGCTCGCGGGTCGCGGAGGCCCGCGACTGCGGGGCCAATTTCGTCATCACCAAGCCGTTCAGCGCGGCCACGCTGCTGGAGCGGATCATCTTCGTCGCCCGCGACACCCGCCCGTTTCTGGAAGTCGGGGACTATTTCGGTCCAGACCGGCGGTTCCGCGAGGGCAAGGCGCCCGGTCCGGAACGCCGGGCCGAAGCCATCCGCAAGCAGAAGCTGGCCGCAGAACTGGCGGCCCAGGCCGACACGGGCGGCGCGGCATGAAGGTCATCACCCACGCCCGGCGCACGTCACGCCTGTCGAAGATCATCGACGCCGCCGGCGGCTTCAGCGTCGGCACGGCCCTCAGCCAGGCCCGCGCCAACCTGGGGGCGCTGGAAGCCCGCGGGGCGGAAGAGGTCGAGCGCCGGGTCGCGGAACTGGCCGCCATCACGCCGCCCCCGGACGGCGACGCGCCCGAGGCCCATGCGCGCCTGATGCGGGCCTATCACGCCGCCAACGGCGTCATCGAGGCGGCCGGCCTGCTGGAACAGGACGACGTCTGCGCGGTCGCCGTCGGGCTGTGCGACCTGATCGACGCCGCCACCGCCGAGCGGCCGTTCGACTGGCGCGTCCTGCCGATCTACGCCCGGTCCCTGCACCTGCTGCTGACGCTGTCCGGAGATGCGGACGGCCGTCGTCAGGTGCGCGAAAGCCTGGACGGGATGGTCAGCCGGAAGCTGGCGACGCCGGACTAGATCGCGGCCTCCAGCCCGGCCTTCACCCGGGCCCCGCGCGTCTGCTTCCGCCAAAGGGCCGCATACTCACCGCCCTGACGGGCCACCAGTTCATGGTGCGCGCCGCGCTCGACCACCCGCCCGGCCTTGAGCACCAAAATCTGGTCGGCGTCAGCGATGGTCGACAGACGGTGGGCCACCACAAGGGTCGTCCGCCCGGCCCGGGCCCGGCGCAAGGTCTTCTGGATCGCGGCCTCGGTCCGGCTGTCCAGGGCGCTGGTGGCCTCGTCGAGGATCAGGATGCAGGGGTCGGCCAGCAGGGCGCGGGCGATGCCCACCCGCTGACGCTCGCCGCCGGACAGCTTCAGCCCGCGCTCGCCGACCACGGTCTCAAGTCCATCGGGCAGCTGGGCGATGAACGGCCCCAGCTCGGCCGCCTCGGCCGCCGCCAGAATGGCCGCCTCGTCCGCATCGGGGCGGGCGAAGCTGATGTTGGCCCGCAGCGTATCGTTGAACAGGGCCACGTCCTGCGGAACCAGGGCGACGGCGGCCCGCAGACTCTCCTGGGTCACATGGCGGACGTCGACGCCGTCGATCAGCACCCGTCCCTCCTGCGGGTCCAGAAGACGCAGGGCCAGTTTGACGATGGTGGACTTGCCGGAGCCGGACGGTCCGACCAGCGCCGTCGTCGTCCCCGGCGCGGCATGGAAGCTGACGGCCTCAAGGCCGCTCGCCCGGGCGTCATGCCGGAAGCCGACCTGTTCGAACGTCAGGGCCGCGCCGTTGACGTCCGCCGGCCGGGCCAGCGGCGCCGCGTCGGGCGCGTCGGCCACCTGCGGCGTCTGGCGGGTGACCTTCAGCATCTCCTCCATGTCGATGAAGGACTGCCGGATTTCGCGATAGGCGAAGCCGAGAATGTTCAGCGGCGCATAGAGGCTGATCATGATCAGCACGGCGGCGGTCACGTCGCCCGGGCCCATCCGCCCGGCGGCGGCCTCGAACCCGGCCATGACGGCCATCACGCCCAGACCGACATTCATGATCACAGCCTGGATGATGTTCAGCAGGGCCAGCGAGCTGTTCGCCTTCAACGCCGCCCGCGTGTAGTCGCCCAGCGCCGCGTCATAGCTGCGGGCCGCCCGCGCCTCCGCCCCGAAGGCCTTCACCGTCTCATAGTTGAGCAGGGCGTCGACGGAGACCCCCGCCGCCTGGGTGTCGGCGGCGTTCATGATCCGTCGGTGCTCGATCCGCCAGTTGGACAGGGCGAAGGTGGAGACGGCGTAGACGGCCACCACCGCCACGGCCAGGGCCCCGAAGCGCCAGTCGTACCGCCCCGCCAGAACCCCGGCCGCCAGCACCAGTTCGACGCCGGTGGGGACGAGGTTGAAGGCGAGAATGCGCAGCAGGAAGTCCACGGCCCGGGAGCCGCGGTCCATGGTTCGTGACAGGGCGCCTGACCGCTTGGTCTGGTGGAAGTCGAGCGACAGGCCCAGGGCGTGGGCGAAGGTCTCGGTCGCCGCGGTCCGCTGGGCCGCCGAGCGCACCGGCGCGAACACCACATCCGAGGCGTTCGGGGCGATCGCCGACAGCAGACGCACGAGGGCCCACCCGAGGGCGAAGGCGGCGAAGCCGAGACCGACGGCGACCTCCACCCCCTGCCCGGCCGCCAGATGATTGACCGCCGCGCCCAGCACCAGGGGCGCGAGGACGCCCAGCCCCTTGCCCGCCAGCGTCATGCCGACAGCCGCGGCCAGGCGCAGCTTCAGCTGCGGCGCGTTGGACCGGCTGACCAGACGCATCAGGTCAGCCAGGGCCTGCAGGGTCGGCGGGCCTTCAGTCGGCGTCGTCAGCCCGGCGTTGGCCGCCCTGGCTTCCGATCCCTGCCGTCGCCCGGCCCCGCGTTCACCTCTCATCGCCATGCCCGCCATATGGCCCCGTCAGGGGCCGGGCGGAAGGGTCAACGTCCGCCGTGCTTCGCGTATTCCAGCTTGGCGATGGTGCGGTTGTGGACCTCGTCCGGACCGTCGGCCAGACGCAGGGTGCGAACGCCCGCATAGAGCTCGGCCAGCGGGAAGTCGCCGGACACGCCCGCGCCGCCGAAGGCCTGGATCGCGTCGTCGATGACCTTCAGGGCCATGCGCGGCGCGGCGACCTTGATCTGGGCGATCTCGGACTTGGCGTTCTTGGCGCCGGCCTGATCGATCATCCAGGCGGCCTTGAGCACCGACAGGCGGCACATCTCGATGTTGATGCGGGCCTCGGCGACGCGTTGCTCCCACACCGAGTGCTCGCCGATCTTCTTCCTGAAGGCCGTGCGGCTCAGCAGGCGCTCGACCATGAGGTCCAGGGCCCGCTCGGCGGAGCCGATGGTGCGCATGCAATGGTGTATGCGGCCCGGCCCGAGGCGGCCCTGGGCGATCTCGAACCCGCGGCCCTCGCCGGCGATCAGGTTGGAGGCCGGCACCCGGACGTTGTCCAGAACCACCTCGGCGTGGCCGATCGGGCGCTCGTCATAGCCGAACACCGACAGCATCCGCTCGACGCGGAACCCGGGCGTGTCGGTGGGGACCAGGATCTGGGACTGCTGCTGGTGGGTGGCCGCGCCGGTGTCGGTCTTGCCCATCACGATGGTGATGGCGACGTTCGGGTGCGCCATATTGGTCGACCACCATTTGCGGCCGTTGATGACGTAGTGGTCGCCGTCCCGCTCGATCCGGGTCTCGATATTGGTGGCGTCCGACGAGGCCACGGCCGGCTCGGTCATCAGGAAGGCCGAGCGGATCTCGCCGTCCATCAGCGGCTTCAGCCACTGCGCCTGCTGGGCGGCGTCGCCGTACATGTGCAGGACTTCCATATTGCCGGTGTCCGGGGCGTTGCAGTTGAACACCTCCGCCGTCCACAGATGGCGGCCCATGATCTCGGCCAGCGGCGCGTATTCGAGGTTGGTGAGACCGGCGCCGTGATCGCCCGGCAGGAACATGTTCCACAGCCCGGCTTCCTTCGCCTGGGCCTTCATCTCTTCCATCGCCCTGGGCTGGACGGTGTGATCCGCCTTCACCTCGGCCCAGTATTCCGCCGAACGCGGCAGCACCTTCTCGTCCATGAAGCGCTGCACGCGCTCCTGCCAGTGCAGGGCCTTGTCACTGTGACGGAAATCCATGGGTCGTCCTCCTCGATACGAAAACGGCGCGGCCCTCTTCCGGAGCCGCGCCGCCAACAGTCAGTTCTGCGTCTTCAAGATCAGCGCTTCAGCAGCGGAGCCAGCTTCTGGGCGATCATCATGTCGCCGGCGATCTTCAGCTTGCCCTGCATGAAGGCCATCATCGGATCCAGCTTGCCTTCCGACAGGGCCATGAAGTCGTCCCAGCTGATCGAGACGGTGGCGTCAGCCGGCTTGTCCTCGTTGGTCACCGTGTTCGGCGACGAGGCGCCGTCGATGTAGATCTTGCCGGCGTCGCCCAGGTCGAGCTTCACGGTCTTGCCCAGACCGGAGTTGTCGCCCACGGCGCCGCGGATGTGTTCGGTGACTTGAGCCAGATCGGCCATGACGTCTCTCCCTAGGGACGGTTGAGCTTCCGACGTAGCCCTCGCGGGGGCGGCTGCCAAGATCACGCCGGGTCAAGTTCCCGCCATCGCCTGTGGAGCGGTGGGAAACGGTCTCAGTAGAAGGCGGTGTCCCGATCCAGCGCCGGCCCGGTGACGGGCGGTCCGCCGCGCCCCCTGAAGGCCTGTTCGGCCTGGATGCGATCCAGTCGGGCCTGCCGGGCGCGACGCTCGGCCGCATAGTCGGGGCCCGGCGCGTCAAAGCCGTAGGCGCCGCCGGTCCGCTCCGGCTGGGGCGCCGTCGGGGCGACCGTCGGCCCGTCCATCGGGAGATCGACCCGAACCCGCCGGGGCTCCGGCAGGGGCGGCAGAGGCTCCACCCAGGCCGTCTGGTAATCCGCGTCATAGGCGTCCGCCGGGTCGGAGGGCACCGGGCGGTCGACATGGGTGTAGCCGTCGACCAGGGGCCCCACCTCCATGGTCGTCCCCGGATCCACCACAGGCTCGACCGGCGCGACCACCTCGACCGTCATGCGACTGCCGGCGACGGCGCCCGTCGGATCGCCCCGCATCAGGGCGAGGGACAGTCCGGCCGCCAGGACGACCGTCACCCCCGCGCCGATCATCCAGGGGCGGGCCGGCGACGGCGCGGAACTCGGTGCGGGGGTGGTCATGGCGTCACTCCAGGCTGGCCCGGGAGGAACGACGGCGACCGGCTTTGGTTCGCCCCGCCCCTCAGTCCCGTCCTTGCCGCTTCCGCTCGAGGCGGCGATCCAGCAGGGCTTCGGAGCGATCCGCATAGGCCCGACAGGCCGTGGGGTCCACAAAGGGGTTCGGGGTCCCGCCCTGACGCAGACGCACCATGCGGGTGTCGCCGTCGGACTGTCCGGGGTGGGCGGTCAGCAGGATGTCGCACGGCAGGGTCCGCAACCGGGTCAGCGTCTCGCGGAAGGCGTCCAGCAGGGCGCGGTTGGCCGGGTCGGAAAAGCGATAACCGTCCGCGGCGATCGGGTTCAGGCTGGAGCCGAACACCACCGCCTTGCACGCGTCCGCCTCGCAGGCGCGCCAGCTCCAGCTCATGCTGCCCGGCGTATGTCCCGGCGTCGCCCGGGCCGTGATCGCCACATCGCCCACCTGCAGCACCTCCCCGTCCCGCAGGGCGCGAACCCGCTCCACGGCCGGGAACGGCGCCAGCCAGGCGGCCTGGGGGTCGTCCGCCCCGCTCCGTCCCCGACGCAAGACGGCGGCGGCGGCGGGACTGGCGATCACGGTCGCGCCCGTGTCCCTCGCCAGGGCGGCCAGTCCGCCGGCGTGGTCATAGTGGGGCTCGGTGCTGAGAATGTATTTGACGTCCTCCAGGCGGAAGCCGAGCCGCCGGATGTTGTCCTCGATGGCCGGAACCGCCTGCGGCAGGGCGCCGTCCACCAGCACCAGCCCCTCGCTCGTCGAGATCAGGACGACCGAGAGGCCGCTGAAGCCCACAAACCAGGTATTGCCGTAGATGCGGGTGGGGATTTCAACGCCGAGCCACTGGCGGGCGTGTTCCGGCGCGATGGGCTGCAGCAGGGGATCGTGAGCGGGATCAGGGCGCGCGGCCGGCGGCGCCGCGTCCTGCTGCGGCTCAGCCCGGGCGCAGGCGGCCGTCAGCGCCAGCAGGGCCGCCGCGGCAAGACAGGACATCGGTCTCATAACGCACTCCTCAGGGGGAAGGGACAGCCCGACGATGCGCACTGCGGCGGCCCGGCGCAAACCATCATATCTGGACAAAGCCATGAGCTCAGCTCATGGCTGAACGATGGATCGCGCCCAGCTGCCCCTCAACGCCCTGCGCGCCTTCGAGGCGGCCGCGCGGCATCTGAACTTCACCCGCGCAGCGCTTGAGCTGTGCGTCAGCCAAGGGGCCGTCAGCCATCAGGTCGCCCAGTTGGAGCGGCGGCTGAGCGTCACCCTGTTTCGCCGCCTGCCCCGGGGACTGGCCCTGACGGACGAGGGACAGGCGCTCGTCCCGGTGTTGGCCGACGCCTTCGACCGGGTCGGGGCGACCCTGGATCGCTATGCGGGCGGGCGTCTGCAGGAGGTGCTGACCCTCGGCGTGGTCGGCGCCTTCGCCGGCGGCTGGTTGCTGCCGAGGCTGGAGGCCTTCAATCGCGATCACCCGCACATCGACCTGCGGGTGATGACCAACAACAACCGGGTCGACCTGGCCGGCGAAGGACTGGATCTCGCCATCCGCTACGGCGACGGCGCCTGGCACGGAACCCATGCCGAGGCCATCCTGCCCGCGCCGCTGACGCCGGTGTGCGCGCCCGCCGTCGCGGCCCGCCTCGGCGGCCCCGCCGCCCTGATCGGGGAACGCCTGCTGCGCTCGTACCGGGCGGACGAATGGCCCCGCTGGTTCGAGGCGGCGGGCGCCCCCTGCCCGCCCCTGCGCGGCCCAGTCTTCGACAATTCGGTGGTGATGGCCGCCGCGGCGGCCTCGGGCCTCGGCGTGGCCCTGGTCCCCGCGGCCCTGTTCGGCCGAGAACTGGCGGCCGAGCGACTCGTTCGCCCGTTCGAGACGGAGATCGCGCTGGGCGGCTACTGGCTGACCCGCCTTCACTCCCGCGCGGAAACCGTCGCCATGGCCGCCTTCCGCGACTGGATACGCGCCGAAATCGCAGCCGATCAGCGCTGACCGGGCGCGGCGCCCGGGACGGGCGGACAGCGGACCGGATGTCGGGGAAGGTTCTGGCGGAGACGGAGGGATTCGAACCCTCGGTACCGGTTACCCGGTACGACGATTTAGCAAACCGTTGCCTTCAGCCACTCGGCCACGTCTCCGGCAGGCGGCGTGCTTAGCCGAGCATTTCGGGCGGCGCAACGGGTCAATCGCGGTTGTGCGTTAACGGGACAGTCAGTCCGGTTGTGCAAGATGCCCGGGAACCCCTCGTGCGAGCCCGATGACCGACGCCGCGACCCGCCTTTCCCGTCACGACGCCCCGCCCCGCAAGGCGACGGCGCAGGGCCCGGCCCAGCGGGTCGGCAAGCCCGTGACGCGCACGGACGCCGGCGCGGCCCGCCGCGGCCCCTTCCGCCCCGACGTCTGGCTGAACGCCCGCCAGCGACACGCGTCGCGACTCGCCGCCCACTATTTCCGCGCCTTCGACGTCCTGGCCGTGACCGGCCTGACCCTGCTGTGCGCCGCCTTTGTCGCGCCGGGCGGCCTGATTCACGCCGAGGTGTCGCAGATCGCGCCCTTCGGACTGGGCGCCCTGACCACCCTCGCCCTTCTGCGGTCGCTCGGCCGCTACCGCTTCTCGCGCGGCCAGCGCACGGCGACCCATCTGGCGTCCGTGGCCGGCGTCGCCCTGGTCGGTGCGGCGGCCGCCGCGGCCCTGGCCCTGGTTCTGCGTCCGGGCGACGCGACGCGATGGGACGCCCTGATCCTGTGGGGCGGACTGAACCTGGCCGCCCTGACCGCCCTGCACCTGACCTGGTGCGGCAGGGTCGCCCGCTGGCGCGCCTCGGGCGCCCTGACGCCCAATATCGTGCTGGTCGGCGCCACCCGCCACGCCGAGGCCCTGATTCGTGAAGCCCTGAAACGCCGGGACCTGAACGTTCTGGGCATCTTCGACGACCGGCTGGCGCGCAGTCCGGCCGCGGTGAAGGGCGTACCGGTCCTGGGCGCGTCCGGAGACCTGCTGACCCACAAGATGACGCCCTATGTCGACCGGATCGTCCTGGCGATCGACCCCAGGGCCGAGGCGCGGGTGCGGGAGCTGACCGCCCGCCTGAGCACCCTTCCGAACGAGGTGACCCTGCTGGTCGAGCCCAACGGGGCGCAGGAGATGACGGCGGCGCTGGACCGGCTGGCCGCCGCGCCCCTCGCCGACATCCAGGGCTCGGCCGATCCCGACCGCCGCGCCTTCCACAAGCGGATGCAGGACCTGATCCTGGGCCTCATCGCCCTGATCGCCCTGTCCCCGGTCATGGCGGTGATCGCCCTGGCCATTCGCCTGGACAGCCCCGGTCCGATCTTCTTCCGCCAGCGTCGTCACGGCTTCAACCAGGAAGAGATCGTGGTGTGGAAATTCCGCTCCATGCGTCAGGAGGCCGCCGACGCCACCGCCAGCCGCCAGGTGACGCACAACGACGACCGCGTCACCCGCATCGGCAAATTCATCCGCGCCACCAGCCTGGATGAGCTGCCGCAGCTGCTCAACGTCGTCACCGGCGAGATGTCGCTGGTCGGCCCCCGCCCGCACGCCATCGGCATGAAGACCGGCCATGTCGAGAGCGCCCGTCTGGTCGGCGAATACGCGCATCGTCATCGCATCAAGCCGGGCATGACCGGCTGGGCCGCCGTCAACGGCTCGCGCGGCCCGCTGCACACCGCCCAGGACGTGCGTCGGCGGGTCCAGCTGGACATCGACTACGTGGAGCGCCAGAGCCTGTGGATGGACCTGTGGATCATGGCTGTCACCGTGCCCGTCCTCCTGGGCGACCGCGCCGCCATCCGGTGACCGGCTGACATGTTCTGGAAGGGCGTCTGGGGCTATCTGCCCGCCAACATCGTGCAGGGGGTGGTTGGCTTCCTGACCATCGTCCTGTTCACCCGGCTGCTGACCCCGGACGATTTCGGGCGTTACGCCCTGGCCTTCTCGGTCATGACCCTGGCCCATGTGGCGGTGTTCAGCTGGCTGGAGGCGTCCATGGCCCGCTTCTGGGCCGCCCAGAACGGCGCTTCCCTGGGCGGCCATTTCGCCAGCCTGTACCGCACCGCCTTCGCGCTCGGCGCCGCCTTCCTGGTCGTGATCGCCGTCGGCCTGTGGCTGTGGCCGACCGACGTCCTGTTCAAGACCGCCCTGGCCGTCGGACTGGCGGGCGCCCCCGCCCGATGCCTGATGAAACTGGGTCAGGAGCGCTTCCGGGCGGCGGGAGAGGTCGGCAAGGCGGCGGGATTCGACATGGCGGTCTCGATCGGCGGCCTGCTGATCGGCGTCGGCTTCGCCCTCGCCGGAGCCGGCGGCGCGGCGCCCCTGCTGGGTCTCGGCCTCGCCCCGCTTCTGGCCCTGCCCTTTGTCCTGCCGGGTGAACTGAGGCAGGCGCGCGACGGTCGTTTCGAGCCCGGGCGGATGCGCAGCTACGCCCTGTACGGCTATCCGATCGCCATCTCCCTGGCCCTGACCGTGGTGCTGTCCTCCACCGACCGGTTTCTGCTGGCCGCCTTCATGGATGAGGCCGCGGTCGGCGCCTATCACGCGGGCTATTCCATCGCGAACCGGACGCTGGACGTGCTGTTCCTGTGGCTCGGCTCGGCCGGCCAGCCCGCCCTGGTCATGGCGCTGGAGCGCGGCGGCAAGGACCGGCTGAACGTCGCCGCCCGGGAGCAGCTGTCCACCTTCCTGCTGGTCGGCCTGCCCGCCGCCGCCGGCGTGGCCCTGGTCGCCCGCCCTCTGGCCGAGGTGCTGATCGGCGAGGACCTGCGCGTCGCCGCCGCCTCGATCACGCCGTGGATCGCCCTGTCGGCCCTGCTCTACGGCCTGACGGCCTATTATTTCGGCCAGGCCTTCACCCTTGGCCGCAAGACGAAGCATCTGCTCGCCGCCATGGCCATTCCGGCGGGCGCCAACGTGGTCCTGAACCTGATCCTCGTGCCCCGCTTCGGCGTCATGGGCGCCGCCTGGGCGACCGCCGCCAGCTTCGGCCTGGGCCTGCTGGCCACCATAGCCCTGGGCCGCCGCGTCCTGCCCCTTCCGGTGCCTTGGGAGAGCCTGATCCGCTGCGGGATCGCCACCGCCGTCATGGCGGCGGTCGTGTCTCTCGTCCCCCCGTTGGGCGGCGTCGTGGAGCTCGTTCTGGCCGCGGGCGCGGGGGTGATCGTCTATGCCGCCGTCGCCCTCACCATCAACGCCGCCGGGGTCCGCGACGTGGCCCTGCGCCTGCTGGAGCGCCGTCGCGCCCGAAAGGCCGCCGCATGACCGCCCTCAAGGCCCGGCTCACCGACAACGCCGCCTGGACGACCGCCAGCCCCGCGGTCTCGGTGCTCATTCCCTTCCTGCGGGACGATCCGTCGGACCTGCTGCGTTTGCTGGACCAGGAGGCCGCCACGGTCGACGGGGCGGTCGAGATCGTCGTGCTGGACGACGGCACGGCGGACGCCGAACTGACGGCCCGTCTGGTTCGGCAGGTGAAGGCCATGGCCCTGCCGGTCCGCCTGATCACCCTGCCCGCCAACGAAGGCCGCGCCATCGGCCGCAACCGCCTGGCCTCGACGGCGCGCGGCGGCAGTCTGCTGTTCCTCGACAGCGACATGCGCCCGGACCATTCCCGCTTCCTCGCCGACTGGGCGAAGCTCGTGGCGACGGAGGACCCGGCCGTCGCCTTCGGCGGCTTCTCCCTGCTGCAGGCGCCGACCGACGCCCGGTACCAGGTGCACCGCTCGATGGCCGCCCGCTCGGAATGCGTGCCCTGTGCGGAGCGGGCCAGACAGCCCGAGAAATACGTCTACACCTCCAATCTGCTCGTCCGCCGCGACGTGTTCGACTCCGAGGCGTTCGACCCCGGTTTCACCGGCTGGGGCTGGGAGGACGTTGAATGGGCCATGCGCGTGTCGCGCCGGTTCCGCGTCGTGCACCTCGACAACCCCGCCACCCATATGGGTCTCGACACGGTCGAGGCGCTGGCCCGCAAATATGAGCAGTCCGCGCCGAACTTCGCCCGGATGGTCGAACGCCACCCCGGGATCGTCGCCGCCTATCCCAGCTACAGGGCGGCGAAGCTGCTGAAGACGATCCCCGGCCTGCCCCTGCTGCGCGGGCTGGTCCGCAGGATGGCGGGGACGGACGCCCTGCCGGTCGCCACCCGCGCCTTCTGCCTGCGCCTGTACCGCGCCACCCTCTATGCGGATGCGGTCTGATGGGAGACGTCGCCGTCCTCATCCCGACCCTGCGACGGCCGGACAGCCTGGCCAGGGCCCTGCGCTCGATCTTCGTCCAGGAGGGCGTGGCCGATCGGCTCGCCGCCGTCGTCGTGGTCGACAACGACCCGGCCGCCTCAGCCCGATCAATGATTGATGAACTGCGGTCCGCCAGCCCCTGGCCGCTCCTCTACGTCTCCGAGCCCACACCCGGGGTGGCGCGCGCCCGCAACGCCGGCCTGGCCGCGACCGGCGCCCCCCTGATCGCTTTTCTGGACGACGACGAGGCGGCCTCGCCGGGCTGGCTGGGCGCGCTTCTGGCCGCGCAGGCCCGGACCGGCGCCGACGCCGTTTTCGGTCCAATCACCGGCCGCGCGCCGGACGCCAAGGCCTGGCTTCGGCCGTATCTGGAGCGTTTCTTCGGCCGTGACGGACCCGCCGAAACAGGGCTGATCGCGCACCCGTGGGGGTGCGGCAACTCCCTGCTGGTGCGGGCCACCGCCCTGCCCGGCGCCGCGCCGTTCAGCGCCGCGGCGGACCATACCGGCGGGGAGGACGACATCCTGTTCGCGGCCCTGGAAGCCCGCGGCGGCCGTTTCGGCTGGGCGGCCGAGGCGCGCGTCGAGGAGTTCGCCCCCGCCCATCGCGCCACGCTCGGCTATGCCCTCACCCGCGCCTTCGCCTACGGACAGGGGCCCAGCCAGACCGCCGCAGCGGCGCGGAACTGGCCGGGCGTAGTCCGCTGGATGGTCATCGGCGCCGGACAGGCCGCGATCTTCGGCGCGGCCGCGCTGGCCCTGACCCTGATCCAGAGCCCGAAGCGGGCCGAACTGTACGACCGCACGGCGCGGGGGATCGGGAAGGTCTTCTGGATGAAGGGCTTCGAGCCCCGCTTCTACGGCGCGGCCGAGGTGGCGCGGCTGAACCGGAGCTAGCCTGTCAGGCGACGCAGGAAGGCGGGCGGATTGTAGGTCGAGCGGTTGACCACCACCCCCGCGATCCGGCCGCCCACGGCTTCGATTTCATCGCGCAGGATCAGCGGCTCGTTGGCCGAGGCGCCGCCCGCGGACACCACCAGCACCGTCGCATCGACGAAGGGGGCCAGGGTGATCGCCGCATCGCTGCGATCCGCCGCGGGAGAATCGATGACCACCGTGTCGGCGTGCCGACGCAGGGCGTCCCAGTAGCGGGCGTCCGCCAGAACCTCGGCCCGCTGCCCGGACCGCAGATGCTCGCCGGCGAATCGCGTCCCCCACAGGCGGCCGCCCAGGAACGGGCGGGCGGTGACCAGTCGGGCCGGATGCACCGGCTTGCCCTGCCGGTCGGTCAGGCGCGGCGTGACGGCGAAGAAGATGGAGCCGTCCGGCGTCGCCATGGCGGCCTTGCCGGGGCGGCCGAAGCGCTCGGGCTCGGACGCCATGGCCTCGACCTGCCCCTGCTGGGCCAGATCGGCGTCAACCAGCCAGACGGGACGGCGGGCGCGCACGGCGGCGAGGCGGGCGTACTCGCGCGCCACGGTCGAGACCCCCTCACCCGAATTGGCGCCGGCGATCTGGATCACGCGGCCGCGGTGGCCCGGCGCCGGTCCCAGCGCCGCCCAGAGGGCCGCCATTTCGGACGTCAGATCGACCATCGAATCGTTACGCGCCTGTGCTCGGCCTGAACGCTACCACGGCCGGGCGCGGGCTCATCGTCCCTTCACCGGCGCCACGGCCAGAACCGGCATCTCGAGCGTGCGGCCGGTCGACGCGGGCGTGGCGAAGCCGCGATGGGTGAAGACCCGCAGAAGGCCGACGCACAGGGCGGTGAAGCCGGCGAACAGGAAGACCGCCGCCAGCAGGGGCGCCTTCAGGCTCTTGCCGCGGGTCGGAGCCTCGGCACGGGCGATGACGGTGACATTGTCCGCCCCGGCGGCGACCAGGGCGCTGTCGGCGCGAGCCTCGGTCTCGCGCTGCTGGAACTCGCGCACCTTGGCGGTCAGCACCTCGCGGTTGCCGGCCAGGGTGGCGTTGGTCGATTCCAGCTGGGTCAGGTGCGCCTGTCGCTGGCGCAGGGTGTTCAGCTGGCCTTCGAGGACCGCCAGCCGCGCGGCCAGGGCGTCCCGATCCGCGGCGGCGTTGATCCGCGTGGTCTCGATCTCGGTGAAGATGGTGCTCGGGCCGGTGCGCACCTCGCGCGCGCCGACCGTGGTGCCCGTCGCCACATAGGCCTGCAGCTGGGCGATCCGCTGATCGATGTCACGCACCGGCTGGGCGTCCGGCGTATAGCGGGCCAGCAGGTTCTCGCGCTCGGTGCGCAGCTGCAGGATCTGGTCCTGGGCCGAAACGTTCAGGTCCTGCTGCAGCACAACCTCCGCCGGCTGCTGCGCCAGCTGGGCCTCGAGGGTCCGCAGGCGCTGCGACGCCTGGTTCAGCTGCGCGCGGACCGAAAGGGTTTCGGCGAAGGTCGTCTGATAGGTCGCCGCCAGCGTCGCCTTGGCCGTGGCGAAGTCGCCGATGTCGTTCGACTGCAGGAAGGTCTCATAAGCCGTATCCGCATCGGCCAGCTCGCTCTCGAACGCCTCCCGCTGGGCCGTGAAGGCCGGGCTGGCGCGGTCGCGGAACACATTCCGGCGCTGGATCAGATACTGGTCGACGACCGCGTTCAGGACGCGCGCGGCGCGCTCGCCGTCGCCGGATTCATAGGAGACGGCGATGATCGCGCTGGCCGGGGTGGTGCCGACGCCCAGACCGTTGTCCAGCGCCTTGAGAGCCGCCAGCTCGCGTTCCGTCGCCGTCCCCTTGGCGTCCGGCCCGAGGATGACGTCCGGCCCCAGGGCCTGCACCGTCCGGCGCTTGACCTCCAGGCTGCCGAGGATCTGGGCTTCCGCCTGCGCCACCGCCGAGGCCTCCAGCGGCTGGGCGGTCCGGTCGGTGACGCCGACGCGCGGCTGATAGACATACTCCTGCCCGGCGCCCGCATAGACGCTGGAGGTGGCGGTGTAGGTCTTCTTGAGCGTCAGCACCGCCAGCGTGCCGATGGCGAACACGGCCAGAAAGATCACGATCATCAGCAACAGCTCGCGGAACAGCAGGCCGACAATGTCAGCGAAGCCGTAGCGCGGCCGGACTGTCGTGTAGGCCGTCGTACGCATGCGAACGGAGTGATTCCATCAAACGGGACTGTTGGACGTCAGCCTTCGCCCACCGGCGTTAACCATGGGTTACCCATAAGCCCTCACCTTGCCGCCAACGCCGCTTTCGGGAGCGATTCCGCCATGTCCATCGACCGTCGCCTGATGCTGCTCGGCCTTCTCGGCGGCGCGGGCGCCCTGACGGCCTGCGGCGGAGGCTCGGGCGCGGCTCCCCTGCCCCGTCAGACCGTGCGGGATCCGAATCGGGTGCAGTCGGTGGGCCGCCGCTCCTTCCCGGAGATCGGCTTCGCGGACTGGTCGGACGACGAGCCGGAATACGTCCTCTATCCCGGCGACGAGATCGAGATCGCCACGCCCACCGCGACCGAGCTCACCCGCACCCAGCGCATCGGACCGGACGGCCGGGTGTCCCTGCCGCTGGTCGGCCAGCTGATGGCGGCGGATCGCACCATCGCCGAACTGGAGGCCGACGCCTCCGCGGCCTACGCCAGCCAGCTGCGCCGTCCGATGGTCGAGGTGACGCTGAAAACCGCCGGACCGATCCGCGTCTGGGTCGGCGGCGAGGTCCGCACCCCGGGCATGATCGAGATGAACGGCGATCTGGACGCCTATCAGGCCATCATCCAGGCGGGCGATTTCCTGCCGACGGCCAAACAGGGCGAGGTCGCGCTGATCCGCCGGGGTCGCGGCGGCGTCCGCATGATGCGCGCCGCCGATCTCCGCCCCCGTCGCGGAGAGGTCATCGCCCTGCGCCGCGGCGACATCATCTTCGTGCCGCGCTCAACCCTGGGTGAAGTCGCCAACTTCGTCACCCAGTTCCGCAACGCCCTGCCGGTCGGCTTCACCTACGCGCTGGGCGGGCAGTATCAGAGCTTCTAGGGGCGACGGGGCGACGGGGCGACGGAACTCAAGCTCCTGAAAGTTGTACGGCGAAGTGATTAGTGGTTAGTGGCTGGTGGATCGCAGCCGCAACCCTTCGCACTCATGTCCCAAGGCATAGCCAGCTATCGCGACCTGAAGGTCTGGCGGCAGGCCATGTCCTGGACAGAAGCTGTTTATGAGGCCACCGCGCATTGGCCTCGCGATGAGCGCTTCGGACTGATCAGCCAGGTGAGGCGAGCGGCGGTCTCTGTGGCGTCCAATATCGCCGAAGGATCAGCAAGACGGAGCACGGGGGAATTCATTCAGTTTGTCGGCGTCGCGAGAGGATCACTCGCCGAAGCCGAAACCCAACTCCTGCTGGCGGAGCGGCTATCCTATCTGCCCGCGACCGACGCGCGGATGCTTTTGCTTGCGTCATCCGACATCAGCCGCATGCTGGTGGCGCTTTCTGCGTCGCTGAGCCGGCGCACAGACGCCTGCCCCAGCCATCCACCAACCACTATCCACTCACCACTGGTGATCCCCGGCGGTCAGTCGTAGCGAGCACCTTCAGGCCGCGAATTTCACCACGCCGGCGTCGATGTAGCGGCGGGCCGCCTTCTGGGCTTCGGAAATCTCTTCCCGCTCCATCTCCTGGCTCATCTCGCGGCGATAGACGCGCGCTTCGATGCTGCCCTTCATGGCGGCGAGGTTGAAGATCATATGGGCCGAGACGCGGTCCATCGGGCATCCGTTCTGGCCCGTGGAGTACATCATGCCCAGACGGAACAGGTCGTCCCCGCTCATGTCCGCGGTCGGCAACGGCAGAGCCGCATCCTCGACCATCATTTCCGGCGCCGTTTCTTGCGCGATCATCACCGTGTCTCCGGTTCAAAGGACCGTTCTGGCCCCGTCCTGTGACCCGAGTGAAATACCCGCGGTTTGAATACAGAGTTAACAGCAAAGGGGTCCGAAGGCCTTTTCGGCGAAATCGGACCCACTTTCTTCACCCCGTAAAGACCTCTGAAATCTCTCGATAATCCCTGATTCAGAGGCCCTAACGAGTCGTCACCGGAACCCTTACACAGGGTTACCGCGCGCGCTGCCCGAACAGCACCTTCCGCGCCGCCTCGGCGGCCTTCCCGGACGCCGCCAGGTTCCGGCGCAGTTCGTCGCCCAGCGCCCGCCCCCGCTGCACCGCCGGCCGTTCGCCCACCCGCGCCAGCCAGGCCTTCAGGTTCGGGAAGTCGTCGATGTTCTGCCCCTGCAGTTCCGGCAGGATCCACGGCCAGGCGGCCATGTCGGCGATGGAATAGTCGCCCGCCAGATAGTCCCGATCCGTCAGCCGCCGGTCCAGGACGCCGTAAAGACGATGGGTCTCGTCCGTATAGCGACGGACGCCGTAGGCGATCTGGCGCTGATCGCGGATCAGGGCCGGAGCGTACTGGCGGAAATGGTGGGTCTGTCCGGCCATCGGCCCCAGACCGCCGACCTGCCAGAACAGCCACTGGTCCACCTCGGCCTTGCCGCGCAGGTCGTGCGGATAGAATTTGCCCGACTTGGCGCCGAGATACTGAAGGATCGCGCCGGATTCGAAAATCGACAGCGGAAGGCCGTCCGGACCGTCGGGATCGACGATGGCCGGCATCCGCCCGTTCGGGCTGATCCGCTGGAAGGCCGGCTCGAACTGTTCGCCGACGCCGATGTTCACCGGCTTGAGCTCATAGGGCAGCCCCATCTCCTCCAGGGCGATGGACACCTTCCAGCCGTTCGGTGTGGGCCAGTACCAGAGTTCGATCGGGCGGACGGTCATGACGGCTCCTGTGTCGGTTACGGTCGAGGTGGGCGCCCGGCCTCGCGCGCGCAACGCCGAACCTGACAGGAATGTTCAGAAGCAGTTCATGCGGGGAGCGCGACCTTCGCCGCAACGGACCGGCTCATCGCGGGTCCCGCATGGAGACCGAAGATGAACCGTTTCACCAAGGCTGCGATCCTCGGACTGGCGCTGGCCACCACCGCCGCCCCCCTCGCCGCCCAGGCCCAGAGCCGCGGCGACCGCCAGGAGCGTCGTGACGACCGCCGCGATTACCGGAGCGACCGGCGCGATGATCGGCGGGACTACCGCGACGACCGCCGGGACGACCGTCGCGACTATCGCAGCGACCGGCGCGACGACCGCCGGGACTACCGCGACGACCGCAGGGACGATCGGCGGGACTATCGCAATGATCGCCGCTGGGATCGCAACAATCGCGACTGGTGGCGTGGCCGGGACGATTTCCGCGACTACCGCGGGGCCCGGTATAATCAATGGTACGCCCCCGGCTACGGCTACTACCGGGTCGAACCCCGCTACTACGGCTATCGCTGGCAGCGCGGCGGCTACCTGCCGTCGGCCTACCGCGGCTACTACGTCCGCGATCCGTACGTCTACGGCCTGCGCCCGGCTCCCTACGGCTACCGCTATGTCTATGCCGGCAACGACATTGTCATGATCGCGGTCGCCACCGGCCTGATCGCCAGCGTCCTGTCCAACGTCTTCTGACCGGACGCTTCCGCCTTGATGAAGGCCCCGCGGACCTCTCCGCGGGGCCTTTTTCCATGGCAAGGTCCTCATCTGAAGACGCTGTTCGTTCAGTCGCCGTTCAGCTGGAAAACGCGACCCTTGGGACAAGCCGCCTGAAAGAGGCGTGCGGAGAACACACGAGAATGAAACGCTCACTATTGGTCGCCGTCGCCATAACCGCCCTGACGGCCCCGCTGGTCACGCCGATGATCGCCGCCGCCCAGGACGGTCCCGGCCGACGGGGCAGCGCCCGCCACGATGACGGCGAGGGCTCCCGCGAATCCCGCGGCGACTCCGCGCCGACCCTCCGGCAGGACCGTCCCGCGCCCTCGCAACGCGAGGACCGCCCCGCCCGTCCCGAGCGCCCCCAACAGCCGCGCCCGGATCGCCCGCAGCAGCCTGACCGCCCGGAACAGCCGCGCGGGGAACGGCCGCAACGCCCCGATCAGCCGCGCTCGCCCGGCGCGGACCGGCCACA